>JASHPP010000565.1 GCA_030038035.1 Trebonia sp. | reverse complement strand
ATGGAGATATCCATCGCGGTAATGATGAGCTCGGCCATCATCGCGAATCGCTCGGCGTCGAACGTGTCGTCGTCGCGGAGGAACTTCAGCAGGTTGATGCTGGCCAGGTTGCAGGAGGAGTTGTCAAGGCTCAGGTACTCACTGCAGGGGTTGCTCGCGGTGATGCGCCCGGATTCGGGGTTGGTGTGCCAGTCGTTGATCGTGTCGTCGTACTGGATGCCGGGATCCGCGCACTCCCAGGCCGCCTGGGCCATCTTGCGGAACAGGTCCTTCGCGCCGACCGTCTTGATCGCCTCGCCGGTCCGGCGCGCGAGCAGGTCGAAGGGCTTGTCTTCCTCGACCGCCCGCATGAACTCGTCGGACACCCGGACCGAGTTATTGGCGTTCTGGTACTGGACGCTGACGATGTCCTGGCCGCCGAGGTCCATGTCAAAGCCCGCGTCGCGCAGCACGCGGATCTTCTCCTCCTCGCGGGCCTTGGTCTCGATGAAATCCTCGACGTCGGGGTGGTCCACGTCGAGCACGACCATCTTGGCCGCGCGGCGGGTGGCGCCGCCGGACTTGATCGTGCCCGCGCTCGCGTCGGCGCCGCGCATGAAGCTGACCGGGCCGCTGGCGGTGCCGCCCGAGGTGAGCAGCTCCTTGCTCGACCGGATCCTGGACAGGTTCACGCCGGAGCCGGAGCCGCCCTTGAAGATCATTCCTTCTTCGCGGTACCACTCCAGGATGGACTCCATCGTGTCATCGACCGCGAGGATGAAGCAGTTGTGCACGCGCAGGTTGCCGGACAGGTACTCGCCGCTCTCGGTCTGGATGTCGTAGACATCCATGTCCCCAAGCTGCTCGATCCGATCGATCTCAAGCCGCTTGGCCGGCCGGGCCGCGAGCCCTGGCTTGTCGAAGCTCCGCTCTAGCTTGTCCGCCTTAATCGGATCGATGAACCCGATGGCGTCGGCGAACAGCCGCCTGTCGCCCGCGGACTGGATGCGCAGCGTCCAGCAGCCGTGCCGGCCGGAGCGCGCGTCCCGCTTGAAGCCGACACGGGAGTAGACGCCGAACCGCAGGAGGAGCTGCTGCATCCCGCGGATCAAGCGCTCGGAGATCATGTCCACTTCCACGACCGCGGACGCCTGGCGCGGCGATACGAACCCTTCGGCCTGGAAGATGCTCCGCAGGTACGCGGCCACGACCGGAAGCGGCGCCGTGTACAGGTGATCAGGGACAGTCATCTCGGTGCCGCGCTCCAGCAGCTCCCAGCGCTCGACGAACTCCCTGAGGAACTCCCCGTACAGCCGCGTGCGCCGACAGTCCAGGCGAGTGTCCTTCGTCTGAACGCCCCGCTCGTGGCGGTGCACCCCGGGGAAGACCCGGTCGAGCGCGTCCGTGACCCAGTCCAGTTCGGCGTCGGTGACGGTCATGGCCTCGATCGTCAGCGAGCGGTTGGTGCCCGTGTACTGGCCGACGAAGCCGTCCGACTGGAGCCAGCCGGCGAGCGCCGCCTCGGCGATCTCATACCTGCTGATCTCGCCCTCGCCGTGGCTGTCGCGGCGGTGCCAGAGCAGCCTGTCGCCAGGCTTCAGGTTCGCCGCTGGCACGAAGCTGCCCGTGCCGTCGCCGGTTGACCGCCAGACCAGGTGGTCGGCTGTCACGTCGAGTGCGTACCCGGCCTTGGTGTGCAGCCGTAGCACCTGCTTCACGCCATTCGCCTTCGTGGCCACGATCCGGGTGATCCCGTGCGCGTCATAGACCTTGGTGCCGACCCCATCGTCGTCCACGAGCCTGCCGATGGGGATCAGGCCGGCTGGCGTGCTGACCAGGGAGCCGTACGGCTGGCACGCGCTCACCTGCTGGGGGGAGGACGTGCCGACGTTGAACCAGACCGGTGAGTTGAAGGAGAAGATCTGGTGGATCAGCGCGTACTTGAGCTCGTGGTCGAAGATCTCGGCGTCCTCGTCGGAGGCGAAGTAGCCCTCCTCCCTGCCGGTCGCCGTGTAGACGTTCGTCACGCGGTCGACGAGCTGCTTGAGCGACCACTCGCGCTGCGGCGTGCCGACGGCACCGCGGAAGTACTTCGTGGTGACGATGTTGGTGGCGTTGACCGACCAGAAGTCGGGGAACTCGACCCCGTGCTGCTCGAAGTTGACCGAGCCGTCCCGCCAGTTGGTCATCACGACATCGCGCCGCTCCCAGGTGACCTGGTCGTAGGGGTGCACGCCCGCCGTGGTGCTGATGCGGCGGACCTTCAGGCCCTTGCGGCGGCCCTTGCGCGTTGCCGAACCGCTCACCGTTTCCGTCATTGCTCCCTTTCCCCCTTCGCTACCTGATCCGCCTCAGCGACGTTCCTGCTGGCTGCGCAGCGCGCTAATTTCCTTCTCGAAGTCCTCGAGCGACTCAAAGCCCCGGTAGACCGAGGCGAACCTGAGGTATGCCACCTCATCGAGGTCGCGCAGCGGCCCGAGGATCGCCAGCCCCACCTCGTGGGACGGCACCTCGGCCAGGCCGCGTGCCCTGATCGTCTCTTCCACCCGCTGCGCGAGCATCGCCAGCTGGTCCTCGTCGACCGGCCTGCCCTGGCAGGCACGCTGCACGCCCCGCACGATCTTGTCCCTGGTGAACGGCTCGGTGACGCCGCTGCGCTTGGCCACCATCAAGATGACCGACTCCTGGGTCGTGAACCGCCGTCCGCAGTCCGGGCAGGACCTCCGCCGGCGGATCGCGGTGCCGTCCTCGGCGACCCGGCTGTCGATGACACGGCTATCGGGATGGCGGCAGAACGGGCAGTACACGCGATTCACCTCCTGGCGTTCCGGCTCCTACCCGCGCGAATCGCGGGATATCCACAAGTTATGGAAGAACCACACCCATGTAACTACTAGATGTTGTGGTCCAACGTAGTCGAGAGCGGCCTTCTAGGCAAGCGGTGACGTTCGTCGAAACAGAAATCCCAGGCAGGTGCCGCGCCCGCTCCGCGACCCCGGCGTGTCGGACCCGGTTTCCACCGATCCCTGTTTCCGCACGGCCCGCGCCCGCTCAGCCGCGCGGCACCCAGAGCACCTGGCCTGGCTGCAGCTGATCGCTGGTCAGCGAGTTCAGCTGGAGGATGTCCTGGATGACGAAGCGGGTGTCCGCGTCCGGGTCGTACGCCTCCGCTATCGACCACAGGTTCTGCCCCGGCCGGACCTCGACCCTGGTCACCGCGCGCCCTGGTCCTGCCAGCGCGCCGGAGTGCCCCGTCGCCTGGGCGGCGCCGGCCAGGGCCACGGACAGCGCGCCGATCGCGAGGGCCGCCGCCACCGTGATCACGAGCCGCCCGCGCCTGGTCAGCCGGACCGGGGCCGGTGCAGCGCGGCCCGTCCCCGCCGGGGCCGGGCGTTCCTGGAGCCGCCGCGGCATCTCCTTCCCGTTGGCACAGACCAGCCGGTCCTTCCTGCTGGCATAGACCAGCCGGTCCTTCCCGTTGGCACAGACCAGCCGGTCCCCCGTTCGAACACGGTCGTGGCCGGGGCCGGCCTGCGGGCCGGATTCCTGCGGCACGAGGCGCCCGCCGTCCGCCACGAGCCGAAGCGACGCCGGGCGCGCTGCCCGTGACGCCGGGCGGCGACGGCGCGCCGGCGCCGCCCGGCGTACCGTCCCACCTGCGCCAGGACGCATGGCCGGGCGCAGGGTTCCTGCCGGCTCTGCTGTCATCGCGTTCACGCCCGCCTCTCTGGTCAAACGCTCATTCGATGATACACTAGTTCGATCGTATAGTAGTTCGATCGAACACGGGCCATGCCATCTTTGTACCGCAAGGGTCTGACATTCTGGCGACACGTCGAACAGATGTTTGGTGATAGCGCCTAAAGGGGCTAGGCTCGTATCCGTAAGCGACAACCCGTACTCGGAGGTCCATCCAATGGAAGACACTGACGAACACGGCACGCCCGGGTTCCCGGACGCGCCGGCCCGGCCGAAGGGCAGGCCGGGGCGCAAGCCCAAGGGCAGCGTGCCCGTCGTGGTCATGGAAACGCCGGACAAGCCGGACCCTGATCACGTGCTCACGTGGCGCCAGCGCAAGGTGCTCCAGGTCATCAGGGACTCGGTGCAAAAGCGCGGCTACCCGCCGTCCATGCGGGAGATTGGCGAGGCGGTCGGGCTGACGAGCACGTCCAGCGTCTCCTACCAGCTGTCAACGCTCCAGCGCAAGGGCTACCTGCACCGCGACGTCGGCAGGCCGCGCACGGTTGAGGTCAGGCTGCCCGGCCACCCGGCGGTCCGGCCCGACCACAACCGCGACGACGAAGCGGAACTGCCCAGCGACGGGCTTGACATCCCGTCCCAGGAAGCTGCCTACGTGCCGCTGGTCGGCCGGATCGCGGCCGGCGGTCCGATCCTCGCCGAGGAGCAGGTCGAGGACGTGTTCCCGCTACCCAGGCAGCTTGTCGGCGAGGGCACCTTGTTCCTGCTCAAGGTGGCAGGCGATTCGATGATCAACGCGGCCATCGCGGACGGGGACTGGGTCGTCGTCCGGCAGCAGCCGGACGCGGTGAACGGCGACATCGTGGCGGCGATGATTGATAACGAGGCCACGGTGAAGACGTTCAAGCAAAGCGACGGCCACGTCTGGCTGATGCCGCACAACCCCGACTACACGCCGATCCTCGGCGACCACGCCTCCATCCTTGGCAAGGTGGTGGCGGTACTGCGCCGGGTATGAGGCCGGCCTGGCCGCTGGCAGCACGCGTCGCCGCGGGTCATGCGGCGACGATGTTGACCAGCTTCGGCGGGCGCACGACCACCCGCTGGACACCCAGTCCAGCCAGCGCCCGGGCCGCTCCCGGCGCGGCCAGGGCCAGGTCGCGCAGCTCGTCCTCGCCGATCCCAGGGGAGACCTCCAGCCGGTCGCGGACTTTCCCGTTCACCTGGACCACGCAGGTGACCGTCTCCTGAACCAGGAGAGCCGGGTCCGCGGCCGGCCAGGCGGCCCTGGCCACCGACGCCGCCGCCGGAACCGGCGGGACGCGCGCGCCCGTGCCGCCCAGCGCCTCCCAGCACTCTTCGGCCGTGTACGGGGCGAACAGCGACACCATGACAGCCAGCGCCTCGGCCGCCTCCCGCACCGCGGGGTCGGCCGGGCCTGGGCCCGAGTCGATGGCCTTCCTGGTCGCGCTGACCAGTTCCATCAGCCTGGCCACGGCCACGTTCAGGTGGTAACCCTCGACCTGGCGGGTGACCTCCTCGATCGTCCGGTGCGTCACCCGGCGCAGCTCGCGGTCGCCGGCCGCGGGTGCGCCGCCGGCGTGCGGGGCAGCCGCCACGTCCGCGGCGATCCGCCACACCCGGCCCAGGAACTTGACCATCGCGGTCGGGTTCACATCCGCCCAGTCGATGTCGTCCGACGGGGGCGACGCGAAGATCATCGTCAGCCGGATGGCGTCCACCCCGTACAGGCTCAGCTGCTCCCCCAGGTCGACCCCGTTGCCCAGCGACTTGGACATCGCCCTGCCGCCGTTGATCACCTGGCCCTGGTTGATCAGCCGGGTGAACGGCTCGCCGAACTCCACCAGGCCCATGTCCTGCAGCACCTTGGTGAAGAACCGCGCGTACAGCAGGTGCAAGATGGCGTGCTCGACACCGCCCACGTACAGGTCGACCGGCGCCCAGCGCGCCACGTCCGCCGCCCGGAACGGCCCGTCGGCGTACCGCGGTGAGCAGTACCTGAACTGGTACCACGACGAGTCGACGAACGTGTCCATCGTGTCGGTGTCCCGCAGCGCCGCCCCCCCGCACTTCGGGCAGTCGACGTTCGCCCAGTCCGACGCCGCCGCCAGCGGCGACACGCCGTGCGGCGCCAGGTCGGCCCCGCGCAGGTCCGGCAGGACGACCGGCAGCTGCTCTTCGGGGACGGGCACCTCGCCGCAGGCGGGGCAGTGGATGATCGGGATCGGGGTTCCCCAGAACCGCTGCCGGGACACCAGCCAGTCGCGCAGCCGGTAGTTCACCGCCGCCGACCCCAGCCCGCGCCCGGACAGGATCTCGATGATCCGCGCGATCGCCCCGGCCTTGGACAGCCCGTCCAGCGGCCCGGAGTTCACCAGCACGCCGTCGCCAGGGGTGGCGGTCCCGGTGACCGCCGGGTCCGGCAGGTCCGTCGAGACCACGACCCGGACGGGCAGCCCGAAGCGGCGCGCGAAGTCCAGGTCCCGCTGGTCGTGCGCGGGCACCGCCATGATCGCGCCGGTGCCGTAGTCCGGCAGCACGTAGTCGGCCGCCCAGACCGGGATGCGCTCGCCGTTCACCGGGTTGACCGCGTGGACCCCCAGGAAGACGCCTGTCTTCTCGCGCTCGGTGGACTGCCGCTCGATGTCGGTCAGCTTGCGGACCTGCTCCACGTAGGCGTCGAACTCGGCCCGCTGGGAGTCGGCGCACAGCTCGGCGGCCAGCGCCGAGTCCGCGGCGACCACGAAGAACGTCGCGCCGTACAGCGTGTCAGGCCGTGTGGTGAACACGGTGACCGGCTCGGCGCGGCCTTCGACGGTGAAGTCGACCGAGGCCCCGGTCGAGCGGCCGATCCAGTTCCGCTGCATGGTCAGCACCCGGTCCGGCCAGTTGCCTTCCAGCGCCGCGGCGTCCGCCAGCAGCCGGTCGGCGTACTCGGTGATCTTGAAGTACCACTGGGTCAGCACGCGGCGGATCACCTCGGTGCCGCACCGCTCGCACCGCCCGTCGATGACCTGCTCGTTGGCCAGCACGGTCTGGTCCTTCGGGCACCAGTTGACGTAGCCGCCCTTGCGGTAGGCCAGCCCGCGCTCGTAGAACCGCAGGAACAGCCACTGGTTCCAGTGGTAGTACTCGGGGTCGCACGTCTGCAGCCGCCGCGTCCAGTCGAACGACGTCGCGTACCGGCGGAACGTCGCGGCCTGCGTCTCGATGTTCTTGTATGTCCAGTCGACGGGATGCGTGTCGTTGCTTATCGCCGCGTTCTCCGCCGGCAGCCCGAACGCGTCCCAGCCGATCGGGTGCAGCACGTTGCGCCCGCGCAGGAACCAGTACCTGGCCATCGCGTCGCCGATCGCGTAGGCCTCGGCGTGCCCCATGTGCAGGTCCCCGGAGGGGTACGGGAACATGTCGACCAGGTAGAACCGCTCGCGCGGGTCGTGCGGGTCATCGCTCGCGCGGAACGGCTCGTCCGCCGCCCAGCGGGCCTGCCACTTGTCCTGGACGTCGCGCGGGTCGTACGCTCTCGCCTCGTCGGCGCTATCGGCCGCAGTCATCGTGTCCTCATCCTTGATCGGTACGGCTTGGGCGTGCTCTGCCAACAAAAAAGGCCTCCCGCGCACGAGAGGCAGCCGCGCCGACGACAGAATGGCTCGGCGCGGCTAGCTAAGGAGCAGCCGGACAGGTCGCACCCATCCAGGATACCGTATCCCCCGTCGTCTCGCCGTGTAGCGAGCAAGCACGCTATGTACACGAATCGATAACGCTGGCGTGGCAGTCCGGCAACATTACCCGGGCAGGCTGGGGACCATGAAACCACCGACCTCACCGAAGCGCATCGCCCTGGTCGCCCACGACGACAGGAAAGGCGACCTCCTCGAGTGGGCCGAATTCAACAGGGACATCCTCTCCGAGCACACCCTGTACGCGACCGGCACGACCGGCCGGCTGCTTGGCGACCAGCTGGACCTGCCCGTCACCTGCTTCCAGAGCGGCCCGTTCGGCGGCGACCAGCAGATCGGCGCGCTCATCGCGTCGGGGCGCCTGGACATGCTGGTCTTCTTCTGGGACCCGATGAGCCCGCAGCCGCACGACTCCGACGTCAAGGCCCTGGTCCGGGTGGCGGTCGTGTGGAACATCCCGATCGCCTGCAACCGCACGAGCGCCGACTACCTGATCACCTCGCCGCTGCTCGCCCAGGGCGGTCCCCATCCCACGCACCCGCCGCTCACGGGAACCCGCGCGTAGCCGCTGCCGTCTCCGCTCATCCCGAACGGTCCCGGCCGTCTGCGGCACGCCACCGTGGCTGCCGCGCCGGGCCAGCGGCCCGACCCGGCCCCCCGGGCACCCGGGCACGGGCCGACCCGCGACCGCAGGATCGTGGGACTGGAGTGGAACCGGTGTCCGTTCGGGATAACGGGAAAGCCCGGGCCGGACTCAGGCGGAAGCTTTCGCGCGGGCCTGAGCCGGCTCCCAGTCCGGGCGCAGCGGCATGCCCGCCGAGCCATCGGCGTGCAGCTTCACGCCGAGCACCTGGTGCAGCTGGACCACGTTGCGGTCGAAGCCGAGCTGGGAGCCGGCCATGTACAGCCGCCACACCCGGGCCGTGCCCTGGCCCACCTCGGCGACCGCCTCGTCCCAGTGCGCGTCCAGGTTGGCGCACCAGGCGGCGAGCGTCTTGGCGTAGTGCTCGCGCAGGTTCTCCTCGTGCCTGATCTCGAACCCGTGGTCGTTCATCAGCCCGATCAGGTAGCCGGGGCCTTCCAGCTCCCCGTCCGGGAACACGTACCGGTTGATGAAGCCTTCTTTCTTGATCGACGGCCCGGTGTTGTCCGGGCGGGTGATGCAGTGGTTGAGCATCCGCCCGCCGGCCTTGAGCTTGCCGTTGAGGAAGCTGAAGTAGCCGAGGAGGTTCTGCTTGCCGATGTGCTCGGTGAGGCCGATCGAGCTGATCGCGTCGAACCCGGTCTCGCTCACGTCGCGGTAGTCCAGGTGCCGGACTTCCGCCAGGTCCTCCAGGCCGGCCCGCTTGATCGCCTGCTGCGCCCACAGCGCCTGCTGCTCGGACAGCGTGACGCCCAGCGCCTTGACGCCGTACTCGCGCGCGGCGTGCCGGACCATGCCACCCCAGCCGCAGCCGACGTCGAGCAGCCGCATCCCTGGCTTGAGCGCCAGCTTGCGCGCGACCAGGTCGTGCTTGTAGTCCTGCGCCTCCTCGAGCGTGGCGTCCGCGGCCGGGTAGCAGGCGCACGTGTACGCCATGGACGGGCCGAGCACCCACTCGTAGAACCGGTTGGACACGTCGTAGTGGTGGGAGATCGCGTTCGCGTCGCGGCTCTTGGAGTGCATGCGCCCGGACAGGAACCGCCGGTTCACCGGCACCTCCTGCGGGGGCGGCGGGATCCGCGGCAGCAGCACCTTCGGGCCGCCGAGCGCCTGCAGCAGCCGCAGGCGGTCGGCCCAGCCCATGTGCGTCTGCTGGGCGCGGGACAGCCGTGACAGCGCGGTGAACATGTCCCCGTCCACGTCCAGGTGGCCGGACACGTAGGCGCGGGCCAGGCCAAGCGCGCCCGGGGCCTGGGCCAGGTAGGAAACGGCGATGGGCGACCTGACGGTGATCTTCACCGCGGAGCCGGGCGTGCCCGCGCTCGACCCGTCGTACGCCGTGAATTCAACCGGAGCATCCGGGCCCGCTATCGTCTCGAACACCTCAGCCAGCGCCATGTACGTTCCTTCCGCCTTGCGTTTTGCCTTGCCCTGCCTCGTTGCCCCGCTGGCTCGTTCCCACGCGGGCGTCTTAGCGCCTGCGCACGCATTTGTCGTACAGGCTGAGCAGCCGCCCGCCGCCGTCGTATTCGGCCTTGAGCTTGTCGTAGGCCGCCCCGTTGTACTGGCTGCGGAATTCATCGACGGAGTAGAAGGCGGTCGAGTACAGCGACTTGTGCCCGCCGAGCGCGCTGACCTCGTCTTCGACCATCTTGTTGTAGTAGCCGTCGTGTTCGCCTGGCGGCAGCTCGACCGTGCCCCAGAAGCCGAAGTTCACGTACACCTCGCCCGGCTCGAGCGGGTACAGGGGCCAGGCGCGATCGCCGCGCAGCCGCAGCGGGCACAGCCAGACCGGGCTCATCGCCACGTTGCCGGCGAAGAACTGCAGGAACTGGTCGCCGCGGCGGGCGGGGATCTCCACGTCCTGGATGACCATCTCCCGCTGCGGGCGCTTTCTGCCCTCGTAGTACGCGCTGGTCAGGCCGTATTTCTGGTCGATGGCGACCAGCTTCCTGTAGACGTCGCTGCGCCGGTACCTGCGCGGCCACAGCCGGCGGATCGCCATGTTCTGCACGCCGAACGGCCGGGAGCACCAGAACCAGTCGGTGTCCCAGCGCCAGATGTAGTCCCTGATCGTGAGGAAGTCCTCGCGGCTGCGGCGCAGCGACTGGTAGTAGACCTGCTGGCCGGTGTAGTCGCTCAGCCAGGGCGCCTTGTCGCTGTAGGCCCCCACGGTCAGGTAGAGCTCCTTGGTGCTGAACGCGGTGCCGTCGAGGAAGTCGGCGCGATGGCCCTGGTAGCCGCCGGTTTCGGCGATCTCCGCGATCGCCGCCATGCAGCTCTTCGGGTCGTTGAAGGCGAAATGCCGCAGGTGGACGTACGGCTTGACCGGCTCGAGCTCGATCGTGAGGGCGAGGGCGTAGCCGAGCGTGCCGTAGGAGTTCGGGAAGCCGAAGAACAGGTCGCTGTGCTCGTTGTCCTTGGTCGCCGTGACGACCCGCCCGTCCCCGGTCAGGATCTCCAGCTCGGTCACCGACTCGTGCGGCAGCCCGTTGCGCAGCGAGGTCGACTCGATGCCAAGGCCGGTGACGGCCCCGCCGAGCGTGATCGTCTTGAGCTGCGGGACCACGAGCGGCATGAGGCTGTGCGGGAGCGTGGCGTCGCACAGGTCCTCGTACGTGGTCATCCCGCCGACGACCGCCGTCTTGGCGGCCCGGTCCACGTGAATGACGTGGCCGAACGCGGAGACGTCGAGATAGCGGGCGGCCCGCGCGGCCGGCCTGGCGGAGTCGCGGAACCGGAACAGGTTCGACGTCGGCTTGGCGAGGCGGACGGGGACGCCGGGCGGTACCGCGGCGTAGGCATCGCGCAGCCGCGCGACCGCCGCCTCATGAGCCGCGAGCTTCGCGGGCGGCAGTTCCGAGATGCCGGTCACGTGCTCCTCCCTCAGCTCTTCCTGGCGTCCTGCGTGTGCGTCCGGTCCCGTCCGTCCTGTCCGTCCTGTCCGTCCTGACAAGAATGCGCACAGGAGCGTAAACGGGGCAAGGTCCGGGCCGAACACGGCGAACGGCTCAGGCAGTGTATCCCGTCACCGCAGGCCGCCTTGGTCCCGCGGTACGGTCCCCGCGGCCTCGCTGCCGCGGGGAGCACGGGCGCCACGTTCGGTCTTACCCATCCCGCGCCCCGGGCATCGCGCATCGCGCCGGCTTCACGGCCCGTTAGCCGTTCCGGGCGCAGCTGGGCAGCGCCGGGGTCCCGGCAGCGTGCGCCGCCGGGGACCATGGCCTCGTCGGCTGTCAGCCGTAGATTTTCTGGGCCTGCGTGATGGCGTTGCCGTCGGCGGCGGGGATCCCGCTCAGCGGTATGTAGGGGAACACCTTGATGGCTGACAGCGCCGGCACGCCGGCCGGGCCCGCGTCGGCGAGCACCGTCGAGTACTCCCCTTCTGAGGCGATGGCCGCCGCGGCCTGCGGGGTGTACATCCAGTCCTCGTACAGCTCCGCCGCCAGCGGGTCGGGAGCGCCCTTCACGATGCCCCCGTACAGGGTCACGGTGTAGTTGTCGGCGTCGAGCAGATAGAACTGGACCGGGGCGCCGCTGGCCTTGGCCACCAGGTAGAACGCGTAAGGCACGCCGATCCCGAGGCTCTTCGCGCCCTGCGCGACCGCGGTCAGCGGGCCGGTGATGTCGGTGGAGGGGGACAGCTCCGCGTTCTGCGCCTTCAGGCCTGTCATCAGCCCCGAGTCGCCAGGCACCAGGGCGAGGTGCGCGAAGATGTCGTCCATCTCGCCGACGGCCGTCGGGTCGTACATGACCAGCTTGTTCTTCCACTGCGAGTTCAGCAGGCCGGTCCACGTGGTGGGTACCTGGCTGGCCTTGACCGAGTTGGTGTTGTAGACCATGCCGGATAGGCCCACGGTGAAGCCGAAGAAGTCGTTGCCAGGACCGTAGCTCTCGGCCGCCAGGTCCGACGCCGCCGGCACCGTCGACGGCTTGAACGGCGTGAACCAGCCGTTCTTGATGTAGGACAGCATGTCCGTGCTGCCGGTGTAGGCGATGTCGTCGACGTGCTTGCCGCTCGACATCTCGGCGCTGAGCTTGGCGGTCATCGGCGGTCCCACGACCGGGACCCCGGTCACCGTGATGTCGGGGAACGACTTCTTGAACGCGGTGTACAGCTTCGTGTCGGTCCCGGCGCTCGGGCCGTAGATCACCACGCTCTTCTGTCCGGCGGCGACCGCCTGGTTGTAAAGCGCCTCCATGGCGGTGTAGTTGGCGGCTCCGCCCAGCTCGGCCTGCAGGCTCGACGTGGACGAGCTGGGCGAGCTCGTGGGCGTCGCGCTCGGGGTCGTCGATGACGAGGGTGAGCTGCTGCACCCTGCGACAAGCCAGGCCACCACGGCCAGCGCCACCCCGGCGGTAACTATCTGTCTCAGCTTCACGGTCTTGCTCCCTTTCCGCATCAAGGCGAGCGTCATGCATGACGTCGACGATTGACTCGCCGGCGCGGATCACGCCGGCCGTAGCCGCCCGCGGGGCGGCGAAGATCATCCTGCTGCTGCCTGTTCTCGCCAGCGGCAGGAGCGCCCGGGCTCATGTGGCCCCTTGGACCGGGACAGACTCGGCGGCCGGCTCGGCCTCCTGGGGTGCCCGCTCCGCGTTCTCGTCGTCGACGAGAACGGCGGCATCGGCGGGGAAGCGCACCCACGCGCCGCCGCCCGCGTCCAGGAGGCTGCCACCCGCCCCCGCCTCTGGCGTGCGCACCACGACCCGCGCGCCGCCCGCCTCGACGAGGTACTCGACGCGCCCGCCCGCGTAGGTGCGGGAGCGGATCACGCCGGGAATCGCGGCGGCCGGCGGCTCGCCCCGCGCGCCCAGCGAGCCGATCTCGAGTTCGTCGGCCCGGGCCGCCAGCACGACCTCGGTGCCGGGCGCGCGAGCGATCCCCTTGGACGTCCACACCGGGCCGGCTCCCGACTTGAGCTGCACCCCGGTCGAGCCGTCCCGTACCTCGCTGACCGTGGCGGTGAGCAGGTTCTCGAAGCCGACGAAATCGGCGACGAAGCGGGTGGCGGGCTCGGTGTAGATCTCCCTCGGCGTTCCGACCTGCTGGATGGTCCCGGTCCTGATGACCACGACCCGGTCGGACAGGGTGATCGCCTCCTCCTGGTCGTGGGTGACGTAGATGGACGTCGCGCCGGATCTGTCGTGCGCCTCGCGGATCTCCCTGCGCATCGAGCGCCGCAGCTTGGCGTCGAGGTTGGACAGCGGCTCGTCGAACAGCAGCACGGCAGGCCGCGCGACCATGGCGCGGGCCAGCGCCACCCGCTGCTGCTGGCCCCCGGACAGCTCGGTGACCGGCCGCTGGGCGAAGCGGTCCATGCCGACCATGGCGAGGATTTCCATGACCGCCCGGTGCCGGTCCCTGCGGTCGCGCCGCCGCACCCGCAGCGGGTAGGCGACGTTGGCGAACACGCTCATGTGCGGCCACAGGGCATAGCTTTGGAAGACCATCCCGATGTCGCGCCGGTTCGGCGGCAGGTACACCCGCCGTTCCGGGCAGGCGACCAGGCGCTCGCCGATGCGGATCTCGCCCGACTCGGCGTGCTCGAGTCCGGCGATGCACCGTAGCGTGGTCGTCTTCCCGCAGCCGCTCGGCCCGAGCAGAGTCACCAGCTCGCCCGGGTTGGCACGCAGGCTGAAGTCATCCAGGACGGTCACGTTTCCGTAGGACTTCCGCAATCCCACGAGCTCGACCGCGGACATCAGCGGCTCCTCCCCGCCAGGCCGGCCGGCAGCCGGAGCGCGGGCAGGACCGGTGACCTGCCCGCCGCCCGGAGCCTGAGCGTGAAGCGGATCGCCGCCGCCAGCACCAGGGCCGCCGCGACGATGCCGATCAGCAGGCAGAACGTCGCCGCCGCCTGGGATAGCGACCCGTCGTCGAACTGCTCGTACGCCAGCAGCGGGACCGTCTGGTTGTTGGGTGAGGCGAGCAGGATCGGGATGTCGAGGTTGCCGGAGGCGACGATCCCCGTGATGTACCACGACACCACGAAGCTGGGCAGTATCAGCCGCAGCAGGATGCCGGCGGTGGCCCGGAAGCCCGAGGCGCCGGCGGTGCGCGCAGCCTCCTCCAGGTCACGGGAGATCTGCCCGATCGGTCCGGTGACCGCCCGGCTGGCGATCGGCGTGGTCCCGACGATCAGCGCCAGCAGCACGATCCACTGCGTGGCGTACAGCGACCGCAGCCCTGGGACCGACAGGTACGCCCAGATCAGGCCGAGGCTGAGGGTGATCCCCGGGACGGCCCACAGGACCCAGATCGACAGGTCGGGGAGCCGCCGCAGCCGGGATGTGGACCGCTGGGCGGTGAGCGCGACCCATACCCCGAGCGCGGAGGCGCCGAACCCGGCGACGACGGCGACCAGCAGCGTCGTCTCGAACGCCTGGCCCGTGCCGGTGGTGTGCAGCACCGTGGAGTAGTTGTTCAGCGACAGGTGCGAGTAGACGCCGAAGTAGGACTCGAGCGAGCCCAGGGCGAACTGGCCGAGCGGAAGCACCAGGGCCAGCAGGCCGTAGATCACGATCACGGCGGTGCCGAGCCACTTCCACCAGCCGATGTCGATGCGCTCCCGTCGGCTGCTCTTGCCGGTCACTGTCGTGAAGCTGCGCCGTCCGAGCAGCCGGGTCTGGAACGCGACCAGGATCAGGACCATCGCGACGAGCAGCAGCGCCAGCGTGCTTGCCCCGGCGTAGTTCGGCGGGGTGACGGCCTGGTAGTCGCGGTAGATCGCGGTCGGCAGGACGTAGATCCCGACGGGCTCGCCGAGCAGCAGCGGGACCGTGAGCAGCCCCATGCCGAGCACGAAGCCGAGGATCATGACGCCGAGGACCGACGGCGCCAGGGCGGGCAGCTCGATCAGGAAGAACGAGCGGAGCCGGCCCGCGCCTGACACCAGCGACGCCTCCTCGAAGGACGGGTCGAGCGCCAGGAACGGCCCGAGCAGCAGCAGGTACTCGGCGGCCGTCGCGCCGAGCACGCTGACGCCGATCATCCCGAACCACGACTGGATGTTCAGCGGGGTCACGCCGAACATCGCCTGCAGCGCCTTGTCCACCAGGCCGACCGGCTGCTCGCCGAGCATGGCCCAGGACAGCGCGAAGAACAGCGGCGGTATGGAGAAGATCAGCACGGCCATGGGCGTGACGATCCGGCGCAGCGGGGTGGCCGTCCGGGTGACCGTCCAGGCCAGGTACACCGCGAGCGCGGTCGAGATCAGGACGGTGGAGCCGGACAGGATCAGCGAGTTCGCGAACGCGTGCCACACCGCGCTGCTCGACAGCGCGGCCGTGAACCCGGACGCCGACCAGCTGGCGTGACCGAAGCCGGGAGGGACGGTCCTGAAGGCCCCGTAGGCGAGCATCACCACTGGCCAGACGAACAGGCCGAGGGAGAGCAGGCACAGCAGGATCAGGGCGGGCGACGGCCGCCGCTGCCGACCCGCGACCCCGGGACGCCAGGTCCGGCCCGCAGGAGTCCTGAGGCGGGTGGTCGCGGCGGACACGGCTAGGCCGTTCCCGGGCTGTGCGCGGCCCGCAGCCGCGTGAGGCCGAACAGCGCGGCGGCGTTGCGCTCGAACAGCCGGGCCCGGTCGGTGTCGGTCAGCCAGTCGATCTCGTCGATGAGCAGCCGGATGTCGTCATACCAGCGGCCGGTCTCCGGGTCGCGGACCGAGCCGGTGCCGGGCTTCTCCGACCCGAACAGGCAGCGGTCCGCGCCGACGGTGCGGATCAGCAGCTCGATCGCATCGCGGGTGTACAGGCAGGTGTCATACCACAGGGTGCGGAGCCTGTCGTGGAAGCTCTCGGCGCCCGGCTCGCGCGCCGCGGCGGGCATGAACCGCCCGGCCTGGTACGGGACGGCGCCGCCGCCGTGGGAGACGATCAGCTTGAGCGACGGGAAGTCCTTGTGCACGTCTGAGCTGAGCAGGCTGGCGACCGCGATCGTCTCCTCCAGGATGAAGTGCAGGCTGTAGGTCTCCCTGGCCGGCGGCCGGCATCCGGCGGAGTGAATCAGCGCGGGCACGTCGAGTTCGCAGAACGCCTCATACAGCGGGTACCAGAAGCGGTCGCCGAGCGCCGGCAGCGGCGGGCCCTGGCCCTCCATGGGGTCGGGGTTGATCAGCCCGCCGACGAAGCCGAGCTCGGTGACGCAGCGGCGCAGCTCGGCTGCCCAGGCAGCCGGACCGGTCGACGGCGACTGCGGCAGGCCCGCCATGCCCAGGAAGCGGTCCGGGTAGAGGCCGCAGACCCGGTGGATGACGTTGTTGGTCTCCTCGATGAACCACTGCACGATCCTGGCGGGCTCCTCCGAGTGCATCATCGTGTAGGGGCGGGGCGAGATCAGCTGGACGTCGATGCCGGCGGTGTCGAGGTGCTCCAGGTGAGAGATCCCGAACGCGCCACCGGGCTTCTCGACGGCCTCCCTGAGCTGACCGTCGGTCGCGACCACCCGGCCGCGACCGTGCGCGCCCCGGTGGGACAGCACATTGGCCTTGTACGCGTACAGCGCGTCGGGAGCGCTGACATGGCCGTGGACATCGATGATCATTAGGCTGCCATCTCCTGCCGGGTGCGGGCCGCGCGATCGCGGTCCCGGGTGGCGAGGCCCATGCCGACGCCGGTTCCCGCCGGGGACCGGTCGGCGGGGATCCGCTGGGTGGTGTGCTCACCGCGGGCGGCATGCTCTTTCCAGAACTCCGCCGACGTGCTCATCTGGGGCGTGTGCGAGGAGGCCAGCCCCAGCACTATCTCAGCCACTCCAGCTCCTCCGTCGCACCGTCGTGCCGGTCCTGCCCTGCCAGCCGTACCCATGCTCCCGTGCGCCGGTGTCAGAACCGTAATGAGATGATTGCTGTTACGCAAGGTTGTTTGATCGAGATTCTTATTGGCTAATCTGCGCCAGTCAATGGCGTATGCGCTGGTCCGCACTCAGCTGGTCGCTTCGTCGTCACGGCTGCCCGGCGGCGTCGTCCGTGTCGCGCTGGCCGTCTTCGTCGTGCGTGGTCTCCAGGTCGTCATAGCTGGCGGCGACCTCCTCCGGGGTCATCGGCAACCGCGCCAGCGACGGCGGAGCGCCGGAGTCAAGGACCTGCCTGAGCAGAACGGCCATCGAGTAACCGGGGTCGTCGGTTAGCGCCCGGTCAAGCGCGACGTTGGCGAGTGCGCCGTTGCCTGACTGCCAGGCGACGAAGGCAAGCAGCGACGCCGGCGCGGACGCGTACCCGGGCCGGGCCATCCGGGTGAGGTCGGTCCACAGGCGCAGGTGCGCCTCCAGGTATTCGGGCTGCATCCTCGACCACGCGTCGTCGCGCACCCGCAGATCGCGCAGCACGACGGTGAGCCACGCCGCTATCTCCGGACCCACGCTCTCCCCGCGGCGGTAACGAGCGATCGCCGTGCCGACCGCCTGCAGGCCAGCGGTCGCGATGAGGCGGCGGGCGGACGCCCTGCGACCCGACATCGCCACCCGCGAGACGAGCCTGGCGACGTGCTCCTCCGCCTGCCGGGTCGCCCGGCGCATCGCCTCGCCGGCGTCCCCGTCCAGCGGGGCGACCGTGGCGGCCAACTCGGCCCGGCTGGACAGCACCCGGGCTGCTCCCCCGGCCGCCAGTGCGCGGGCCGCCGGATGGCCGCTGACGTCGAACGGCGTGCCTTCCGGAGGGCAACAGCCAGGCTCGTCACACAGGTAAGACCAGTAGCGCCTGTTCTCCACCCGAAGCAGTTCTGCCACTGTTATCCCGGCCGACGGCGCCCACGCGCGCAGCGCGTCAGCGACCGGCGTGACCAGGTGACCGGGACCGTAGCCAACCGCGGCGGCACGGTTGATGCGCTGCGCCGCGAGCACCGCCACGGCGTGCGCGGCGATCTCGGCGGCCAGCGCGGGGTCCGGCGGATCGGGCAGGTCATAACGGAGCGTGAGCCGCACCTGCGACCCCAGCGGTTCCGTGCCGATGACGACCATGCTGCTGCCCGGCTGGAACTGGAGCAGTACGGGCACCGCCGCGAGCAGAGCGGTCGGCGAGCCGATCCGAACGCGCCGCTCCGGCGCTGACCGGATGTGGCCCGCCGTCGCCGCCGACCGCCTGGCACGGTTCGCCGGTGGCTTGCGGCGGGACTTGGGTGTGGAAGCCTGAGTTGCGGCCCGCCGGGTGCGCGCCGCATCCGGAGCGCTGTCTGCCTGCCGCCTGGTATCCGGCTGCGGGGCACTGGCCGACTGGACGGCTCCCGCTGCGGCCGGTCCGGGGACGGCTCCCGGCACCTGGGAACCCGCGGAGAGGTTGTGTGTCATGCAGCCAGCCTGCTTGAGGGCAAAAGGGAGGTGCATACGCCGGTCGGCGGCTGTGGATAACTTCGCGGTAATCCACAGGGACACAAAAGTATTCCTTGACATACTCACCCGGGAAAGGTATTGGCGGTGTCGCGACTGCCGCCCCGGCCTGCCCCGGAGGTCGCGGGCGCTACAGGGCCACGCCCAGGAGCGCGTCTGCGGTGTCGCGGATCAGCCTGACCGGGTCCGGCTGGACCGATCCCGGAGGCGCGGACAGAACCGCGTCCGCCCAGGCGTCGATCGCGGCCAGGGCGCCAGGGGCGTCTAGGTCGCCGGCCAGGCGCTCGCGTACGGTCTGCAGCACCGCCTCAGCCGCCGGGACGCCGGCCGGCGTCGCAGCCACGGGGGCTGCGGCGAGGTGCGAGGCTGGCGAGACAACGGACGCGGGGGACGCGGGGGCCGCGGGGGACGCGGGGGCCGTCGCCGCGCGCCAGCGGGACAGGCGGGACTCGGCCTCGGCGAGGACGCCGTCGGTCCATTCCCAGTCCGCGCGGTAATGGTGCGCGGCGATGGCCAGCCGGATCGCCATCGGGTCGACTCCTGACTCGCGCAGCCGGCTGACGAAGACCAGGTTGCCCAGCGACTTGGACATCTTGGCGCCCTGATAGGCCACCATGCCGGAGTGGGCGTACAGCCGGGCGAAGACATGACCTTCCGCACCGGCGCCTGGAGTCGGCGGCGCGCAGGCCACCCGGGCGTGCGAGGCGCTCAGCTCGTGGTGCGGGAACACCAGGTCGCTGCCGCCGGCCTGCACGTCGAAGGCGGCGCCGAGGTATTCGGTGGCGATCGCGGCGCATTCCACGTGCCAGCCGGGTCGGCCCCGGCCGAAGTGCGAGTCCCAGGCGGGCTCCCCTGGGCGCTCGGCACGCCAGACCACAGCGTCGAGCGGGTCCTTCTTACCCGGCCGGTCGGGGTCGCCGCCGCGCTCCGCGGACAGCATGGTCAGCTGCGCCAGCGACAGGCCGCAGGCCGTTTCCGGGCCGGCCAGGGAGCCGAACGCCGGGTCGGCACCGCGCGCGAAGTAAACGTCGCCGTCCAGGTCGTACAGCGCGCCCCGCGCGGCAAGCCGCTCGGCGAACCGGTTGATCACGGGCAGTGCCTCGACCGCGCCGACCAGATACGTGGGCGGCAGCACCCGCAGGGCCTCCATGTCCCTGCGGTATCGTTCGGTCTCGCGAACGGCCAGCTCCCACCAGTCGTCGCCGTCGCGCTCGGCGCGCTCAAGAAGCGGGTCGTCGATGTCGGTGACGTTCTGGGCGTAGGTCACCTCGTGCCCGGCGTCGAGCCAGGCGCGGACAAGCAGGTCCCAGGCCGTGAACGTCGCCGCGTGACCGATGTGCGTGGCGTCGTAGGGGGTGATCCCGCAGGCGTACAGCGATGCCTTGTGTCCGGTAGCCGCGGCCGTCAACTTGCCGGTCGCCGTATTCCGCAGCCGCAGTTCAACCCCGCGGCCGGGCAGAACCGGAACATCGGCAGCACGCCAAGCATCCATAATTGCCAGGTTATCGTGCCTTTGACGGCGGCCAGTCGAGGCGAGGCACGGCTTCGCCGCCGCCGGAGGGCCGGCGGTCCGGCGCCGCGGCCCGTCCTGCCGACGGGTTCGCACCGCTCTTCGCGGCGGGGGCCACACCACCAAGAGGGTTACAGCGGGCAGGGGTTACGGGGTTACGGGGGGACGGGGGGACGGGGTTACGCCAGGGCAGGGATTACGCCAGGGCAGGGATTACGGGAGGGGCGGGGGTTACGGTGGGGAGGAGAGCGGGGGGGCGGCGGGCGGCGGTCGCTTGCTCGAAGGCGTAGACGAGGGCGATCAGGCGGGGCTCGCTCCACCTGGGCCCGACGAACGTCACGCCCACCGGCAGTCCGCACACGTAGCCGAACGGCACGCTGATCGCCGGCCAGCCGGACACTGCCGCCGGCCGTGACGTGCCGAAGACGTTGTGGTCGCCGAGGACGTAGTCGGTGAGCCACGCCGGGTTCGCGGTGAGCGAGACGATCGCGTCGAGCCCGTGCTCGGCCACCGGGGTCTCAAGCGCGTTGACCGCCAGCCTGGTCGCGGCCGCCCGCAGCTCCAGGTACTCCGGGTCGGTCAGGTTGCCGCTCGTCGCCTCCGCCGCGAGGAAGATCTCCTGGCCGAACCGGCAGAGCACCAGGTCGGCGTTGCGCTCGTTGAACGCGATCAGCTCGGCCAGCGAGCGGGGCGTGGCCGGCGTCGCCACGCCCTGCGCGGCCAGCTGCCCGAGGTAGGCGTTGATGCCGTACTTGAACTCGTATTCCAGGGCCTCGAACTCGGGCTGGGTGATCTTGTCGACGTCCGGCAGGTCCACCGGGTCGGTCAGCTTGGCGCCGAGCGCGCGCAGGCGTTCCACGGCCGCGTCGAGCAGGGCCGCGGTCGCCGCGTCCGCCGTCGCCGAGGCCGCCCGCCAGATGCCGATCCGCGCGCCCTCGATCGCCCCCGGGTCGAGAAAGCCTGTGTAGTCGGTGGGACCACGGGATCGTTCGGAATAATGATCCCCAAGATCGGCGGCCGGATCTTGCGGGTCGGGGGCGGCCAGCACGGACAGCATCGCCGCCGCGTCCGCGACCGATGCCGCCATCGGCCCCGCGGTGTCCTGCACCGGTGACAGCGGCACGATGCCGGTCCGGCTGACCAGGCCCGCGGTCGGCTTGATGCCCACCACCCCGCAGGCACTCGACGGGGACACGATCGAGCCGTCCGTCTCGGTGCCGATCGCGAGCGGCGCGAGGCCCGCGGAGACGCCGGCCGCCGACCCCGAACTGGAACCCGACGGGCTCCGGTCCAGCGCGTACGGGTTCGCGGTCTGGCCGCCGATCGTGGACCAGCCGCTGCTGGAGTGGGTCGAGCGGAAGTTGGCCCACTCCGACAGGTTCGCCTTGGCCAGGATCACCGCGCCCGCGGCGCGCAGCCGGGAGACGATGAAGGCGTCACCAGGCCGCGCCGTCGCCAGTGCGGGCGACCCTGCGGTCGTCGGCATGCCGGCCACCTGAACGTTGTCCTTGACAAGCACGGGGATGCCCTCAAGCGGCCCGCGCGGGCGGCCCGCCGCCCACGCCCGGTCGCTGGCTGCTGCCTCGGCCGTGGCGGCGGGGCTGACCGTGATCACGGCGTGCAGCACGCGGTTCAGCTCCGCGATACGGCTCAGGTAGTGCTGGGTCAGCGCCGCCGCCGTGAGCCGGCCGTCGGCCATCGCCTGCCGCAGCCCAGCCACGGAAGACAACGCCGGATCCGCGCTCGTACCAGGAAGTTCCCGGGTAACTCGGGGCGAATCGCGGAAATCCGGCATGCCCGCAGGATAACCGCCGAAGAGGGACACGGTAACCGGCTCGTTACTGGCTAGGGTCGCCCGGCGTCGCGCAGCAGATCGCCGATCTGCCGCGCCGCCGTACGCACCTGGGCGAGCAGCCGGTCCTGCAGTTCGACGGGCGCGCGCACCAGCGGGGACGGCACGGTCAGCGCCGCCATGGTGGCCCGCCCGTCGGTGACGGCCGCGGACGCCGCCCACACGCCGCGGTCGATCTCCTCCTCGCTGACCGCCCAGCCGCGTTCGGCGGTGTCGGCCACGGCCTGCTCCACCCTCGCGAACGCCTCCGGGTCCAGCTGCGCTAGCGACGCCAGGTAATCCCGCCGCTGCTGGGCTCCCAGCCCCGCGAGCAGCACCCGGCCGCTCGCGCCGCGCTCAAGCGGCAACGGCTGGCCCGGCTCGAACGTGGCGCGCATGTGATGCGCGGACTCGACGCGGTGCACGCACACCGGGACCCGGCCGATGAGCCGCACCAGGATCACGGTCTCACCGCACTCGCTCATCAGAGCGCGCATCACCGGGTCGGCGATCTCGATGATCGACTCGGACGCCTCCGCGGCCCTGGCGAGCGAGATCAGGCGCGCCGACAGATGATAGGCGCCGCGGTCATCGCCGACAAGCAGCCCCGTTTCGCGCAAAAGCGCGATATAACGGTACATGCTGGGCAATGGGATCCCGGTGGACTCCGCCAAGTCCCGCGCGGTGAGCGTGTGGTGCTGTGGGGAGAAAGCCTGCAGCACCGCCAGTACCCGGCGCGCGCCTTCGGCACCGGGGCTGGCAGCGGCAGCGACGCCGTGTTGGACGGCGCCGGCTGGCGCGGGTGCCCCGGGCGCCCCGGGCACCCCCGGTGTCGCGGGCACCCCCGATGCTCCGGGCCTCCCCGGTGTTCCGACAGCTGAATCAGTGACCAATGAGTTCTTCTCGGGGCCTCATAGCGCGATTTTCGTGTCACGATAACGAGGCATTAGTGAAGCGTCAACCCGTCTGGTAATACTCCGGGCGGCTGGAAGGACGGTGCGAACCTGGCAGGCGAGCCGAGTTCCGATATCCCGGTGCTGATCGCCGGCGGCGGTCCGGCCGGGCTGACGCTCGCGATCACCCTCGGGCAGCTCGGCGTGAGCTGCGAGGTCGTCGACGCCAGGCCTGCCCCGGCCCGGGTGCCTGGCGCGGACCGGTGCGGCGCGCGGGCCATGGAGATCTTCCGGCGGCTGGGCATCTCGGGGCGGCTGCGTGACGCCGGGCTGCCAAGCGACGCGCCGCTTGACGTGCTGATCTGCGCCGGGTCGCTGGCGGCGCCGCTGGTGCGGCACCGGTACCCGCAGGTGGCCGAGGTGCTCGCGGCGGCCCTCGAGGTCAACGACGGGACGATGCCGCTCGAGCCGCCGCTGATCTTGTCGCAGTACACGCTGGAGCCGCTGCTGCGCGAGGTGGCCGAGGCGACGCCGGGGGTGACGGTACGGTTCGGCGCCGAGCTCATCGACTTCGCGCTGGTCGGCGGGGGCGTCACGGCGATGGTGCACACGAGCAGCCGGCTCCGGACGTTCCGCGCGGACTACCTGGTCGGCTGCGATGGCGCGGACAGCACCGTCCGCACGATGCTCGGCATCGACTTGCGCGGGCAGCCGCGCCAGCCGGTGCGGCAGGCCCTCATCCACTGCCCGGACCTGTACGAACGGCTCCCGGGCGGCCGGGCCATCCAGTATCACGTCGTCGGCGAGAACCCGTGCACGCTCATCGTCCAGGACGACACCCAGCACTTCACCCTGCACGCGCCGGACGCGGGCCGACCTGGCGGGTCGCGGCCGTCCGGGCCGTCCGGGCCGTCCGGGCCGCCGATGTCGGCGCTGTTCGAGGCGGTGGCCGGACAGCACGCCCGCAACGGCTACAAGATCCTGTGCGAGGGCGAGTGGGCGCAGGACCTGCTGCTCGCCGAGCGGTACAGCGGGGCCGAGGTCAGGCGCGGCGGCGAGCGGGTTTTCCTGGCCGGCGACGCGGCGCACCCGACGGGCACCGCCGGCGGCCTCGGCCTGAGCGTCGCCGTCGCGGACGCTGCCGACCTGGCCTGGAAGCTCGCGGGCACGCTGCGCGGCTGGGGCGGTCCGGCGCTGCTGCGCTCCTACGAGGCGGAGCGGCGGCCCGTCGCGGCCCAGGCGATCACCGCGTCACTCGCCGCCGCGGAGGCCGAACGCCGCTGGCGCGCCGAGTGGCGCCCGGACATCCTCGACGACACGCCCACGGGTGCGCGCAGCAGGCTGCGGCTCATCCAGGCCGCGGCCGCAGAGCGGTGGTACGCCGAACTGTCGCGGATCGAGCGCGACTACCGGTACACCGGGTCGCCGGTCATCGCGCTGCCCGCGGGCATGTCCCCCGCGCCGGCGGTCACGACGTGGCCGGGTGCCCGGCTGCCGCACCTGTGGCTAGACGACGGGACCCCGCTGCACGACCTGCTCGGGACCGGGTTCACGCTGCTGCGCCTGCCCGGCGCGACCGGCAACGGCACGGCGGGGTACACGAGGGAACTGGCGGGCGCGTTCGGGGCGCTCGGGGCGCGGCTTGACGTGCTCGACGTGACCTCGACCGCCGCGCAGGCTGTCTACGCGGGGCACCGGCTGCTCCTGGTCCGCCCCGACCTGCATGTCGCCTGGCGGTCCGGGGACTCCCAGCCGGAGGCGAACGCCCTCGCCGCGCTCGTCACGGGGAACGGTCCAGGCGCGGGTCAGGGCAGCCACGAGACGTGGCCGACGAGCGCCGCGTAGCCGACGAACGCCACCGCGTCGATCAGCGTGTGCGCGGTGACCATCGGGGCGGCGCGCTTCCAGCGCAGGAACAGGATGCCGAAGATGACGCCCATGATCGCGTTGCCGAGGAAGCCGCCGAGCCCCTGGTACAGGTGATAGGAGCCGCGCACGCACGCGCTGATCGCGATGGCGTACTGCGGGCGCAGGCCGAGCCGCCGCAGCCTGGTCAGCAGGTAGCCCAGGACCACGACCTCTTCGAGCAGCCCGTTCTGGAAGGCGGACAGCAGCAGCACCGGGATCCGCCACCACACGTCGGGCAGGCTTTCGGCGACGATGTTCACGGCGATGCCCGACTTGTAGGCGAGGATGTACAGGCCCAGGCCGCTGCCGCCGATCAGCGCCGCGAGCCCGGCGCCGCGCAGCAGGTCGCGCCTGGGCTCTGCGAAGTCGACGCCGATGGCCGACGCGCCCTCGCCGTTCCTGGCCAGCAGGTAGAACACGAGCAGCACCGGCGCGGCGCCGCTGCCGATGGACACGAGCTGCAGGAACAGGTCGAGCAGCGGGCGGCCCGGCGCCTGCGAGCCGTTGAGTATGACCTGCTGCGTGCTGAGCGCCTGGTGCGCGGTCAGCGAGCCGATGTAGGAGACGAACGCGTAGACCCCGCTGGCACCCAGCGACACCGCGAAGACAGCAACGATCTCCCACCACAGCAGCCGCCGGTCCGTTCTGGATAGCGGTTGCGGACCCGGGACCGGCGTGACCGCCTCAGGCGAGGAGCGCGTCGAAATCCCCGTCCTGCGCGCCGCCGATCAGCGCTTCGATCTCCGCCCGCGTGTAGATCAGCGCCGGGCCGTCCGGATCAGCGGAATTCCGCACCGCGATCTGGCCGTCGGGCAGCTTGGCCATCTCGACGCCCGCCCCCGGGCCGGCCGGACCGGCCGGGCCGGGCACGCCGGCCGCTCTGGCCGCTCCCCCGACAGAACGCCACTGGACATCCAGGTCCCCAGCCGGCATGCCGTTGTAGACGGCGCCGTTGCCTGCCACTGCGCTCAGATCTCCTTCAAGATCGCGGTCAGGATCTCCCTCGTCCGGTCGGGTGAGGTTCCCGCCACCGAGAGCCGCTCCATCACCGCAGCGTACCTTTCGACTTCGTCTGGCTTGTCGAGGTATAGCGCGCCGGTCAGGTACTCCATGTAGACCATGTCTGGCAGGTCCGCTTCAGGGAACCGCATGATCGTGAACGCGCCGCCCTCAGCCGCGTGCCCACCATACCGGAACGGCATGACCTGCAGCGTCACGTTGGGGTCGCTGATCGCGTCCATCAGCCGCTCGATCTGCGCGACGAGAACCTCGCGGCCGCCCATCGGGCGGCGCAGCGCCGCCTCATCGACGATCGCCCACAGCTTGGGCGGGTCGTCCTTCTCGAGCAGCTTCTGCCGGCCCATCCGCAGGGCGACCCGCCGTTCGACGTCGGCGGGGTCGGCGCCTGGCGCCCCCTGCAATACGACCGCGCGGGCGTAGTCCTCGGTCTGCAGCAGGCCGGGCACGAACTGCACCTCGTAGACACGAATGAGCTGCGCGGCCTCCTCAAGGCCCACGTAGACGGCGAACCAGTCGGGCACGACATCCTGTAGCCGCTGCCACCACGCCGGGGCGTTGGCGTCGCGGGTCAGCTGCACGAGCTGCTCACGGTGCACGGGATCGGTGACCCCGTAGAGCTCGAGCAGATCGGTGATGTCACGTTCCTTGAACGACACGCGGCCGAGCTCCATCCGGCTGATCTTGGAGCCGGACGCGCGTATGTGGTAACCCGCGTCCTCACGCGAGATGTTGGCCGACTCCCGCAGGCGGCGAAGCTGTGCGCCAAGCAGGATTCGCAGTACCGTGGGTCCGCCTACGGGGACAACGCCGCCCCCAGGCGGACTGATGCTCATCCCGAGCCCCTTTCAGGCCCCGCTGCGGGCCGGTACTCCCCCCCAACCTGCACTTTCTCACCACCCAGAAGCATGTCTGCACGAGCTGTCTGCACGCGCATTCGCGCTTGCGAGCGCGATGACCTGTGAATGATATCGCGCACGCCGTTGCCAGACGAGTTTCCGCCAATACTTAGAAGGTAGGACAGACAGGACATGTGCCGTGTGTGTGGCTTCGCGGCCCACCCCGACTATGCTTCGAACGTCAGCGCGTCACGTTAGGGCAGGACATGTTCAAGTCTTCCGCAGGCAGCGACAAGAAGGTTCCCGCCGGGCGCAAGCAGGCGCTTCCCGACCGCCTGCTCGCGGCGCCGGGCACCGTGCAGTGGGCGGTCAAGCTCATGCTCGCCGGCGCTGCCGCCAGCACCGTCTACCTTGCGTTCGGGGTGATCGTCACAGCATCTGAGCGGAGTGCGCTGATTAATGCGCTGATCGCCTCGAACAAGACGCAGCCCAAGTCGAAGCAGCTCACTGTCAGCCAGATCCATTCCCTCGCCACGTTCTACGTTGTCGAGGTAATCATCATCGGGCTGATCGCGATCGCCCTGTGGCTGTGGATGGCCAGGATGAACAGCGCCGGACGGAACTGGGCGCGGATCACCGCGTCGGTGTTCTTCGTGCTGTGGACGTACTACACCTACGTGAACATCGGCCAGACCCGCGGCGCGGCCACCCTGATCGCCTCCATGGTCATTGTGCTGGTGATCTGGGTGATAGGCCTGGCTTCGCTGTTCTTCTTGTGGCGCCCGACGTCGACGGCGTTCTTCAAGACCCAGCCGCGCTGATATGGCCGACGTCGCTGAAGTCGCTGCAGTCGCTGCAGCGAACGCGCAGGTGGCGGGCGTCGTCTTCGCCGCGGCGCCCACTCCGTTCACGCCTGACGGCGCACTGGACGCCGCGATCGCCCGTCGGCTGTTCCGGTTCCTCGCCGACAGCGTGGACGGCCTGTTCGTGGCCGGCACCACGGGTGAGTTCCCGGCGCTTGATGACGACGAGCGGATGACGCTCGTCGAGATCGCACTGCAGGTCGCCGGGCCGGACCGGGTGATCGCCCACATCGGCGCGCCGGACGCCCACCGGGCCGCGCGGCTCACCCGCGGCGCGGCGGCCCTCGGCGCCACGCGGATCGCCGCGATCACGCCCTATTACCTGCACCCGACACCGGCCGAAGTCACCGCTTATTACCAGCGAATACGAGAAGCCGCTCCGACGGCGGGGCTTTATTCATATGTGTATCCCGAACGGACAGGCGTGGCTGTCCCGCCCGCGGAATTCGCCGAACTGGCCCAGGCGGCCGGGCTGGCGGGCGCCAAGTTCAGCGGTGCCGCGGCTGGGAATGTGGCGGCGTGCGCGGCGGCATGTCCCTGGCTGAAGATCTTTTCCGGCGACGACACCGACCTGGCGGCGACGCTGCGCGCCGGCGGTGCCGGGATTATTTCCGCACGGGCGGCCGCATTTCCCGAGGTCTTCAGCGCGCTTTCGGCGGCACTGGCCGCGGGCGACGAGAACGGGGCGGCGCGCCATCAGGCCGAGGTCGCCGCGATCGCCTCGACGGGCGCGAGCATCGGCCAGGTCAAGGAGGCGCTGCGGTTGCGCGGCTTCGTCCCGATGGCAGCCCGGATGCCGGTGGCCGATCCCGGTGCGGAAGTCGCCGCCAGGATCGCCGATCTCGTCGCGTCGCTGGCCCCGGCCGTCGGCTAGCCGCCGCCCGCGCTGACGGGCCTTGTTTGTAACAGGTCGGCAAACGCGGGTGTCTCATGTGAACCCGTTTGCCACGGCAGCCGTCTTCCATAATGAGGCCCGGCGAAAGCGGGGCGCCGGGCCTCATCTTTGCAGGCTGCCCCACGGTGGTTTCCCGGCTGGCGCCTGCGGCTTCGCGTGGCAATCTTAACCGTTAGCCGACCGCGCTCTCCCCAGATCAACGACATTGATTCCTGCCGCTTTGCAGATTGCTTCCATCTGGATTCGCCGCCTCCCCTCTGGACTAATCGCAGCTAGGGGCGTAAGCAAGTGAGAGAAGTCGTGGACCGCGAGGTCTAGACCCTTACTTGGGAGGGAAAGCCAGTGCCACACGCATGGATGCCGGGAGCAAAACGCATCCGGGCGGAAACTGACGGCGGCCCCCTACGGGGTGGCGCCCCGCGGGCAGTCTGGCTGACCCTGGGAACCGCCCCGCGGGCAGTGTCCATCCAGTCGGCAGCGCAGCGGCTGGTCAGCGAATGCCGCCCCTGCCATCTCGTCTGGGACCCGGTGACCGGCGAGATCGTCCAGCTCATCTCGATCTTGCGGGCCGGCCGCGCGCTCGGCGCGCCCGAGCAGCTCGACTGGGGACCGGACCGGGTGCCAGCCGCTCCCGACAACGTCAACACCGAGGGCCGGATCTGCGTGCAGATCGGCGTGCTCTGGCATCCCGCCGACCCGTTCACCAACGGCCCGCTCACCGGCATCGGGGCGATCGTCAGCTGGCTTGACTCCTGGCAGGTGCCACGGCAGTGGCCGGCCGGCCAGCCGACTCCCCACCGCGGCACGGGTTCCGGGCCCGCCCGCGCGTGCGCCGAACGCAGCAGGATGCTGTGGGCCAGGGGCGGCCACTTCGGCGCGTCGCAGGTTCCTGACTGCGCCAACATCGGCCCAGGCGGGATCGACGTCGACCGGCTCACCGGGGCGCAGGTGCTGCAGGTCCACACGCGCGAACTGCCCGCGCAGCTGACACCGGCCGCCGCGCTCCCGATCCCTGCCTAGCCCGGCCGCCCTAGCCCGGCGTAGCCCCAGCCCGGCCGCCCCGCGGCCCTGCCTCGGCGCAGCCGTGCCGGTGCTCTGGCCCAAGTTAGGTCCCGAACGGCAGGGACAAAACATGACAAAACCGGGCATGGAAACTGCGTTTCGGGTCCTATCTTGCAAAAGGTGTCCCAGCATCTGAGACAGCCGTCCGGGCCGGTCTCGGATAGCGGCATCAGGCGGGGCCGGGGTAGGCGACGGGGGTCAGCAGGGCGCGCAGTTCGGCCGCGGCGCGGCGGACTGCGGACAGCGGCGCCGCGCCGTAGCCGAGGATCAGGCCGCTGACCGTGGGCGGGCCTGCGAAGTAGCGGTCCAGCGTCCACAGCGCCACGCCGCGTTCGGCGGCGGCGGCCACGAGGCGGTCCGCCTGGCGGGCTGCCGGGAGTTCGAGCACCACGTGCATGCCGGCGGTCTCGCCGAGCAGCCGGGACGGGGCGCAGACATCGCACGGGCTGGTCAGGGCCTCGACCAGGGCCGCGCGGCGCCGCGCGTACTCCAGGCGCATCCGCCGGACATGGCGTTCCAGGTCGCCGGTGGCCAGCAGCGTGAGCAGGGCGTGCTGCACCGGGTCGGGAACGCGATCGCCGAGGCCCACGCGCACCTGCGCCAGGCGTTCGACCAGGTGGGGGTCCGCGACCAGCCAGCCGGCGCCGAACCCCGGGGCCAGCACCTTCGACGCCGTCCCCAGGTACACGATCACGTCCGGGTCCATGCTGTGCAGTGCGGGCAGCGGCCCGACGTCGTAGCGGAACTCGCTGTCGTAGTCGTCCTCCACGACGACAGCGCCGGTGGCGCGCGCCCAGCCGATCAGCGCGTGCCTGCGGGCGACGGGGAGCCGGCCGCCGAGCGGGTACTGGTGCGCGGGCGTGGTGTACAGCAGGCGCAGGTTACGGGGCAGCTCGTCGGGCACGATGCCGTGCACGTCCACGCGGCACGGCACGACCCGCGCGCCGGCCCTGTGCAGGACTTCCCGCGCGGCGGGGTAGCCCGGTTCTTCGACGCCGACCGTGTCGCCCGGGCGCACGAGCGCCGCCGCGAGCAGCGCCAGCCCGCCGGCCACCCCCCTGGTCACCAGGATGTTCGCGGGAGTGGCGAGCAGGCCGCGGGACCGGCGCAGGTACGCGGCGAGTTCGGCGCGCAGTTCGGGCAGGCCGTAGGGGTCGGGCCACAGCGCCGGCGGACGGGTTCCGGCGGACCGCCACGCGCGCCGCCACACGGCGGGCTCGATCCCGGCCGCCCACGGGACCCCCGGCCGCAGCTCGATGAGGTCCCCCGGCGCAGTTGCCGAGGAGGCGGTGGGGGCTGGGGAAGCCGGGCGGGGCGGGGAGGCGGGGGGAGGCGGGGAGAGGCCAGGGGCTACGTCGGCCACGTAGGTGCCGGAGCCGTGGCGGCCCTCCAGCCAGCCTTCGGCGAACAGCTGGGTGTACGCGGTCGTGACGACGGTCCGGCTCACGCCGAGCATGTCCGCCAGGTCCCTGGTGGACGGCAGCCGCTCCCCCAGGCCGAGCACGCCGACCGTGACTGCCTCCCTGACTTGCGCGGATATCTGCGCCGCCAGGGGTGCGGCGGCGCGGCGGTCCACCACCACGGGCAGGTCCGCGCGCGAAATGGTCATCGGCAACCCTCCAGAAGTGGCTATTTTCACCAGTCCACTTTGCGCATAGGGTACGGGATCATGAGCATTGACACCACCCCGCTGTCCGGCACGCCCCGCACCACGCTGCGCAGGCATCATGAGCGTGGCATGACCGACCGCGCCGACCTGTACGCCGTGCTCGACGCCGGCCTCATCTGCCACCTGGGCGTGCTGGCCGACGGCGCGCCTTTCGTGCTGCCGACCGCCTACGGCCGCGACGGCGACACGCTTTACCTGCACGGATCGTCGGCGAACGGGGCGTTCGGCGCGGCGGACGGGCAGCGGGTGTGCGTGACCGTCACGCACATGGACGGGCTGGTCTGCGCGCGGGCGGTGTTCAGCCACTCGGTGAACTACCGCAGCGCGGTCGTGTTCGGCGCCGCGGCCATCGTGCGCGACGACGACGAGCGCTGGCACGCCCTTGAGGTCATCACCGACCACCTGATCCCGGGCCGCTGGGCGGCGGCCAGGCAGCCGACCAAGAAGGAGATGGCCGCCACCGCCGTGCTGTCGCTGCCGCTGACCGAGGCGTCGGTGAAGATCCGCACCGGGATGCCCAAGGACGAACCGGAGGACTACGGCCTGGACGTGTGGGCGGGCGTGCTGCCGGCGGCGGTGACGTTCGGCGAACCGGAACCAGACCCGCTGCTGCGCGCCGGCGTGGAGATGCCTGCGCACATCCGGAACTACCGGAATTGAGACATGTGCGCGGAAGAGTCGGCCGGGATCGTTCGGGATAATTAAAAATGGCCTTAATCTAGTTGAGATGAACGACCGGCTGGTTTGGATCGACTGCGAGATGACAGGGCTCGATGTCGAGCGCGACGCGCTCATCGAGATCGCGTGCCTCGTCACCGACGCCAACCTGAACCTGCTCGATGACGGCATCGACCTGATCATCAAGCCGCCGGCCGAGGCACTTGACCAGATGAGTGACGTGGTGCGCGAGATGCACACCACGTCCGGGCTGCTGGCCGACCTGCCGAGCGGGATCACGCTGGCCGAGGCGGCCGAGGCGGTGCTCGCGTATGTGCGGCAGCACGTGTCCGAGCCGCGCAAGGTGCCGCTGTGCGGGAACTCGATCGCGACCGACCGCTGGTTCATCGCCCGCGACATGCCCGAGCTCGACGC
>JASHPP010000564.1 GCA_030038035.1 Trebonia sp. | reverse complement strand
CTGTACAGCGTGGTGTTCCTGCAGCTGTTCGGCCGGACGCTTGAGGCGTTCGCGCCGATGGCGGGCCGCACGGACCGCGCGATCATCCTGCAGACGCTGGAGCTGGCGGGCATCCCCGAGCCGCGCCGGCACGTTGACCCGTTCATCGCCGGCCTGACCGCGCACGCGCCGTCGGTCCGTTCGGCCGTCGCGGCCCGAGGGCACGCGCTGCCCGGCGCGGCGGCGGCGCTCGCCGCGCTGGCGGGCCGTCCGTTCCGTCCGTTCCGTTCCGGGCGTCCCGGGCATCCGGGGCGTCCCGGGCGTCCCGGGCGGGTGCACCAGTCCGTGCTCACCGGCAACATCCGGCCGGTGGCCGAGGTCAAGCTGTCCGCGGTCGGGCTGCGCGACCCGCTGGACCTGTGCATCGGGGCGTACGGCGACGACCACGAGGTGCGCAGCGAGCTCGTGCAGATCGCGCGGCGCCGCGCGGCGGCCGTGCACGGCACGCCTGCCGGCGAGTTCGGCGGCCTGTCGACGGTCCTGGTCGGCGACACGACGCTGGACATCGAGGCGGCGCTGGCCGCCGGCGCCCGCGCCGTCGGCGTCGCGACCGGCTCCTGCCGCGCGGCCGACCTCGCCGCCGCCGGGGCGCACGCCGTGCTGCCCGACCTGACCAGTACGCACGACGTGCTGCAGGCAGTCCTGTCGCCGCCGCCGGGCGAACTCCATGATCGTGGGTCATAGGTGGTCGTATAGGGCACCAGCGACCCATGATCATGGAACGCGCCGAGGGCGCCAGGTTAGATCTCGGGCAGGGGGATCGTGGGGTCGGTTAGGCGGGTGGTGTCCAGGACGCGGCCCGAGCGGATCAGGGTCTGGATGTCTTGGTTGACGTCCCAGACGTTCACGTTCATGCCCGCGACCAGGCGGCCCTCCTTCAGCCAGAACGCGATGAACTCCAGGCCGGCCCGGTCGCCGCGGTAGGCCACCTGGTCGTAGCTGCCCGGCGAGGGCAATCCCGCGCACTCCATGCCAAGGTCGTACTGGTCGCTGTAGAAGTAGGGCACCCGGTTGTACTCCACCTGCTGGCCGAGCATGGACCTGGCGGCGGCGGGCCCGCCGTTCAGCGCGTTCGACCAGTGCTCGACCCGCACGTGCCGGCCGAGCAGCGGCAGGTAGGTGCTCGCCACGTCACCGACGGCGAAGACGTCGGGCGCCGACGTGCGCAGCGCGGCGTCGGTGACGACCCCGTCGGAGACCTCGAGCCCGGCCGCCGACGCCAGCCCCGTGCCGGGGATCGCGCCGATGCCGACGACCACCACCTGGGCGGGCAGCAGCGCACCCGCCGAGGTGAGCACGGACCCGACCCGGCCCGCCGCGTCGCCGTGGAACTCCGCCGCCGTCTCGCCGAACCGGAACTCCACGCCCTGCGCCTCGTGCAGCCCGGCGAAGACCGCGCCGAGCTCGGGACCGAGCTGGGCGTGCAGCGCCCCGGGCTGCGGCTCCACGACCGTGACGTGGCCGCCGGCGAGCGTGGCGGCGGCCGCGGTCTCCAGGCCGATCCAGCCGGCCCCGACGACCACGACCCTGATCCCGGCGCGGAACTCCTCGCGCAGCCGGTCCGAGTCCCCGATCCTGCGCAGGTACAGCACCCCGTCGAGGCCGGCCCCTGGGATGTCGATCCGCCGCGGCTCGGCGCCCGTGGTGAGCAGCAGCTTGCCGTAGGACAGCGTGCCGCCGTCGTAGGCCACCCGGTGCGCCCCCGGGTCGATCGCGGTGACGGTGACGCCGGTGCGCAGGTCCACCCCGTGCTCGGGGTACCAGCCGGCGGGGTGGACGAAGGCCGAGTCGCGTGCGGCCTTGCCGAGCAGGTAGCCCTTGGACAGCGGCGGGCGCTCGTAGGGGCGATCGTCTTCCGCGCAGAACAGCACGACGTCGCCGTCGAACCCCTCGGCGCGCAGCGTCTCCGCGGCCTTCGCGCCCGCCAGGCCGCCACCCACGATCACGAAAGTCGTCACGTGCGCCTCCCTTGCGTCAACACAGCCGACGGTGCCAGACGATAGCGGACGTGTCGGTGAGCGAGGCGACCTGGTCGATGACGACACGCCGGCGCGCCTCGTCGCCGCCGGCGCCGTCCCAGGACGGGCGCAGCACCGGGTCAAGCGTGGACGGCGCGCCGCGGTCGATCGCGACCGCGAGCTCCGCGATCAGCTCCCGCTCGCGAGCCTGCTGCGCCGCGGCGCCCTGCCTGGTCATCACGTAGTGGGCGGCGACCGCCTTGAGCAGCGCGCACTCAAGCAGCTGGCGACGCGGCACGACAAGGTTCGCCGCGTAACGGCTGAGGTTGGGGGGGCCGTCCAGGGTCGCCTGCTCGGCGGCTTGGCAGAAGCGGCCGACCAGCTCGCTTGTCAGGTTCTTCGCCGCGGCGAGCGAGGCAGGGCCACCGTCGAAGCCGAACCTCCAGCACGGCAGCTCCATGAACTCCGCGAACACCGTCTCGAGCTCGGCCGCCGGCACGTCCCACCCCCGCGGGCAGTACGCGGCGAGCGCGACCAGGGAAACAACGGATCGTTCGGAATGATTGTTGAGGTCTTTCAGGGAGACAAGCCCCGCGTGCAGACCGTCTTCCACGTCGTGTACCGAGTACGCCACGTCGTCCGCCCAGTCCATGACCTGGGCCTCCAGGCACGCCCGGCCGGGCGGCGCGCCGGATCGGATCCACGCGAACGCGGCGCCGTCGGACAGGTAAGCGCCGTACTTGCCGGTGCCCGACCCGACGGACGGGTACTTCAGGGTCGCGTCGAGCGTCGCCCTGGTCAGGTTCAGCCCGGCGCCGGGGACCTTGGGCTCGAGCCGGGTGAGCAGCCGCAGCGACTGGGCGTTGCCCTCGAAACCGCCGCAGGCAAGCTCGCCGCCGTCGGCGGCAAGCGCGGCGAGCGCGGCCTCCCCGTTATGGCCGAACGGCGGGTGGCCAAGGTCGTGGGCCAGGCACGCCGCGTCCACCAGGTCGGCGTCGCAGCCGAGGGCCGCGCCGAGCTCGCGGCCGATCTGCGCGCACTCGAGCGAGTGGGTCAGCCGGGTGCGCGGGAAGTCGCTCGCGCCGACCTCGACGACCTGCGTCTTCGCGGCGAGCCTGCGCAGCGCGGAGCTGTGCAGGACGCGCGCGCGGTCACGCTGGAAATTCGTGCGGCCGGTGCGCTTGGGCGGCTCGGCCGCCCAGCGCTCGGTGTCATGCGGACTGTAGGCCACTCACCTAGTGTCGCTCCCCGCGCTCGCCACCGCGGCGCGCCCCGCCTCGAGCCGGGCGATCGGCACCCGGAACGGCGAGCATGACACGTAGTCGAGGCCGGCCTCGTGGAAGAACCAGACCGACGCGGGGTCGCCGCCGTGCTCGCCGCAGACGCCGACGTGCAGCTCAGGACGGGTGGCGCGGCCCTCTGCCACGGCGATCCGCACCAGCCGTCCCACGCCGTCGCGGTCGATCGTCTCGAACGGCGACACGCCGAAGATGCCCAGCTGGATGTAGGGGCTGAAGAACGCGCCCTCGACGTCGTCGCGGGAGAAGCCCCAGGTCATCTGGGTCAGGTCGTTGGTGCCGAAGGAGAAGAACTCCGCCGCCCGCGCGATCTCGCCCGCGGTCAGGGCCGCCCGCGGCACCTCGATCATCGTGCCGATCGGCGTGTCCACGTGGACGCCGGTCTCTTGCTCGACGTCGCGCAGGACCGCCTCGGTCCGCTCCCGGCTGATCTCCATCTCCTGCACGGTGGCGGTGAGCGGGATCATGACCTCCGGGCGCGGGTCGCCGCCGGCCTGCCTGCGGATGACCGCGGCGCGGGCGATCGCGCGGACCTGCATGTCGAGCAGGCCGGGGACGACCAGCACCAGCCGCACGCCCCGCAGGCCGAGCATCGGGTTCTGCTCGTGCAGGCGGCGGACCGCCTCAAGGAGCTTCCTGTCCTGCGCGGTGGCGCTGTCGCCGGCGAGGGCGACCCGCACGCTCAGCTCGGTCAGGTCGGGCAGGAACTCGTGCAGCGGCGGGTCGATGAGCCGGATCGTCACCGGCAGCCCGTCCATCGCCTCGAGGATCTCCACGAAGTCGCCGCGCTGCAGCGGCTCCAGGGCGTCCAGGGCCGCCTGGCGCTGCTCGTCGTCCTCGGCCAGGATCAGGCGCTCGACGAGCTGGCGGCGCTCGCCGAGGAACATGTGCTCGGTGCGGACCAGGCCCACGCCGACCGCGCCGAACCGGCGCGCCCGCGCGCAGTCCGGGCCGGTGTCGGCGTTGGCGTGCACGCCGAGCCGGCGCCTGGCGTCCGCGTGGGTCATGATCGTGTGCACGGCCGCGACGAGGTCGTCCGCGTCAGGCGCCAGCTTGCCCTCGAAGTACTGCACGACGTTGGACGCGACCACGGGGACCTCGCCCAGGTAGACCGCTCCTGACGTGCCGTCGATCGAGATCACGTCGCCCTCGGCGACGGTGACGCCGCCCGGCGCGGTGAACTTCCCTGCCCTGGTGTCGACGTTGAGGGCTTCTGCGCCGCAGACGCAGGTCTTGCCCATGCCGCGGGCCACCACGGCCGCGTGGCTCGTCTTGCCGCCCCTGCTGGTGAGGATGCCCTGCGCGGCGATCATCCCGTGCAGGTCGTCGGGGTTGGTCTCGCGGCGGACCAGGATGACCTTCTCCCCTGCCTCGGCGCGCGCGACCGCGATCGCCGAGTCGAAGACCGCCTTGCCGACGGCGGCACCGGGCGATGCGCTGACCGCCGTGGTGATCAGCGTCACGTCGCCGGTCGTGTCGAACCGCGGGAACATCAGCCGCGCCAGCTCGTCGCCGGACACCCGGGTGAGCGCCTCGTCGTCGTCGATGAGCCCCTGGCGCACCAGCTGGGTCGCGATCCGGAACGCCGCCGCCGCGGTGCGCTTGCCGACCCGGGTCTGCAGCATCCACAGCTTGCCGCGCTCGATCGTAAACTCGATGTCGCACAGGTCCTTGTAGTGGTTCTCCAGCGTGGCCATGATCTGCATCAGCTGGTCGTGGGAGGTCTTGTCGATGCGCTCCAGGTCCTGCAGCGGGACCGTGTTCCTGATGCCGGCCACCACGTCCTCGCCCTGCGCGTTCTGCAGGTAGTCGCCGTAGACACCCTGCGCGCCCGTGGCCGGGTCGCGGGTGAACGCCACGCCGGTCCCCGAGTCGTCACCCAGGTTGCCGAACACCATCGCCACCACGTTCACGGCCGTGCCCAGGTCGGCGGGGATCCGCTCCTGGCGCCGGTAGAGGATGGCGCGGTCGGAGTTCCACGAGTCGAAGACCGCCATGATCGCCAGGTCCATCTGCTCGCGCGGGTCCTGCGGGAACTCGCGGTGCGCGTGGACCCTGACGATCTCCTTGTACGTGGCCGTGAGGGTCCGCAGGTCCTCGGCGTCCAGGTCGGTGTCGCTGCTCGCGCCCTTGGCCTGCTTCGCGGCGTCGATCGCGTGCTCGAAGTGGTCGCCGTCGATGCCGAGCACGGTCTTGCCGAACATCTGGATGAGGCGGCGGTAGGCGTCCCAGGCGAATCGCTCGTTGCCCGACTGCTTGGCCAGGCCCTGGACCGAGTCATCGGACAGGCCGATGTTGAGGACGGTGTCCATCATGCCGGGCATCGAGAACTTCGCGCCGGACCTGACGCTGACCAGCAGCGGGTCCGCGGGGTCGCCGAGATGCCTGCCCATCGTGCGTTCCAGCGCTTGCAGGTGTCTTGTCACCTCGTCGTCAAGGCCGTCGGGCGTCGTGCCGCTGCGCAGGAAATAGCGGCACGCGTCGGTGGTGATCGTGAACCCGGGCGGGACGGGAAGGCCGAGATTGGTCATCTCGGCAAGATTCGCCCCCTTGCCGCCGAGCAGGTCCTTGAGGTCCTTGTTACCTTCGGTGAAGTCGTATACGAACTTCGGCACTGAACGCTCCTCGCGCCGGTTAGCTCCGCCGTTCGGACTCTACCCGGCTCCGGTCGGGTCGCAGAATCACGACCCTACCGATGTGGACAGATCCGGACATTGGACCCTCGAGTGTGGTGTCAAACACGGTGTAAGCGGTGATCTATGCCGTTTTGACCGGTCTTTGCGACCCCTTACTGGTTTAGACCGCTGGTTTAGACCTCAGGAATGGACCTAGGTCCTCACCCAGGTAACTTACTCCCCGCGATTTGAGGTCCGGTGGCGAACCCCCCGCGCGGCGGGGTCCCCGGGCGCCGCCACCCCACGGGCAACTTTGCCGCCGCCAGGGCGTCTCTGATACGTGGACAGAGTGGACGCGCAGGCTCCGTCACCAGCGGCGGACGCGGTGGCCGCGCTGTACGCCGAGCACGCGCTTGGCCTGGTCCGGCTGGCCGTCATCATGCTCGGCGACCAGGGCACGGCCGAAGACGCGGTCCACGACGCCTTCCTCGGCCTGTACCGGCGCTGGGACAGCCTGGCCGACGCCTCGTCCGCGCTCGCTTACGTCCGTTCCAGCGTGCTGAACGGGTGCCGCAGCGTGCTGCGCAGCCAGGCGCGGCGCCGGGGCGTTTTGAGCCTTGGCGCGGGCGCGGGCGCCGGGGCGGGCGCGGGCACGGCCTCCTTCGCCGAGCCGCCGCCGCTTGAGTCCGCCGAGGCGCTGGCGCTGCTCGGCGAGGAGCACCGCGAGGTGCTCGCCGCGATCCGCCGGCTGCCGGACCGGCAGCGCGAGGCGGTCGTGCTCCGCTACTACCTCGACATGACCGAGGAGCAGGCGGCGCGCGCCATGGGGGTCAGCCGGGGGACGGTGAAATCCGCCACCTCGCGGGGAGTCGCCGCGGTCGGCCGGATGCTGAGGGAGGGGTCATGAACACGGTAGAGGAGCGGATCCGCGCCGCCACGCGGGCCGTCGACGGCGCGGTGTCGCGCGTGCGGCCGCTCGATCTCCCGCCGGCCGCGGGCACGTCGCCCGGGCCGCGGCCTGGCGCCAGGGTGCGGCGGGCGCGCCGCTGGCGGACATGGCTGGCGCCGGTGACCGCCGCGGCGGCCGTGCTGGCGATCGGTATCGCGCTGGTGATCGTCCGGGATATCCCGAACGGACGCGTGGTTTCCCCCGCGCGCCCCGCCTTGCCCGCGGCCGTCCCGACGTACTACGTGGCGCTCGACCACCCGGACAACCGCGCGTCCCCCGACCCGGTGGTTGTCGGCGACACGCGCACGGGCACGGTGCTCGCGACCGTGCAGCCGCCCGCGCATGACACGTTCGACGGCGTCACCGCCGCCGCGGACGACCGGACGTTCATCCTCGACGTCCGGCAGTTCACCTGGCCTGACCGGCTGCCGACGCCGCCGGCGTGGTACCTGCTGCGTCTTTTCCCTGGCTCCGCGCATCCGGCGCGGCTGACCAGGCTGGCCATCCCCGCGGTACCGTGGCCGTCGCTGCTCGGGACCACTGTGGACGGGATCGCGCTGTCGCCCGACGGCGCCGAGCTGGCCGTCATGTTCCAGGAATCGGGTGCGGAGGCGCTGCCGGTGCGGCTGTGGATCTACTCGGTGGCCACGGGCAAGCTGCTGCGGGCATGGACCGCGCCGGTAGTGGTCTCACCGATGGACGGAGGCGCGCTGGTCTTCGGCCAGAACTTTATATTCGATGACAACACGATCCTGTCCTGGACGGCCGACGGGCGCGAGCTGGCGTTCGTCTTCGGGCTGCAGGGCCTGACGACCACGACCGTCCGGGTGCTCGACCTGGCCCGGCCGGGACAGAACCTGCTGGCGGACAGCAAGGTCGTCCTTGACCTGAAACAAGGCGCCCGGCCGGACTGCACAACGCTCATGCCCACCGCCGGCGGGCAGACGATCATCTGCGGCACTTCCCCGCCGCCGGGCAAGGGCGCCGCGGGAGGATGCGCCGGCACCGTGGCGGCGGACCGGCCGGCGCTCCTTGAGTTTTCGACCGCGACAGGACAGCTGACCGGCACCGTGTACCAGTACACGGGGCAGTGCCGCTCCGGGTCCGCGAGCGTCCTGTGGGCTAACCCGTCCGGCAGCGTAGTGATCGGCTACCTGGACATAGCGCCGCTGGCCAAGACCGCCAGCGACCGCGTCGAGGCGGGCGTGATCACCCACGGCAGGTTCACGCCGCTGTCGTTCCTGCTGGCCGGCGGAACTCCGCCGCCTGACTCGATCGCCTGGTAGGCCCCCGGCGCCATCGGCCGCTGGCGAGCAACCTTCCGCCAGCCGGCGAGTCTTTACTACGTGGACCACGCGGACACCCGTGACGCCGACGCCGGGGCCTGGCCGGCCGAGCGGCATGTGACCGCGCTTTACTCAGCGCACGCGCTCAGCCTGGCCCGGCTCGCCCTCGTCATGCTGGGCGACCCGGCGACCGCCGAGGACGTCGTGCAGGACGCATTCCTCGGCCTTTACCGGCGCTGGGACAGCCTGGCCGGCGCGCCGGTCGCGCTGGCCTACCTGCGGACCAGCGTGCTGAACGGCTGCCGGACCGCGGCGCGCCGCCAGTCGCGGTTCGGCGTCCTGGCCGACGTCCGGCGCCACGACGGCGCGCAGGCGCTTGAGTCCGCCGAGGCCACGGTGCTGCTAGGCGAAGAGCACCGCGCGGTGCTCGCCGCCATCAGGCGGCTGCCGGCCAGGCAGCGCGAGGCGCTCGTGCTCCGCTACTACCTCGACATGACAGAAGACCAGGCGGCGGAGGCCATGGGCGTCAGCCGCGGCACCGTCAAGTCGGCGACGTCCAGGGCGATCGCCGCCGTCGGCCGGATGCTCAGGGAGGGATCGTGAACTCGGTCGAAGACCAGGTCCGGGTCGCCACGCGGGCCGAGGCGGGGCGGCTGCGCGAAGTGCGCCCGCTGCGACTGCCGCCGGCTGCCGACGCTGTGCCGCGGCCCGGCGCCCA
>JASHPP010000563.1 GCA_030038035.1 Trebonia sp. | reverse complement strand
GTGGTGATGGTCCCGACGTTGAGCAGGACGCCGCTGGCGGCGGCCGCGAAGCCGCCAACTTCTTCGATGGTCGAGACCATCGCCGGGACCGCGCCGACCGCCAGCAGGACGTTGGCGGTGAGGGGCGCGGCGACGTAGTTGGTCACGCAGTGGGTCAGCGGCGAGCCGGCCCGGACGGCGGCGACGTCCTGCTGGGTGAGGCCGTCATCCCAGGTACGCGCCGCGAGCTGGTCAGTGGTGGTGGTCATGACGCGGGCTCCAGTTCTGCGGGTTTGGTCAGCAATAGGGCGAGCTGGTTCGGCAGCGGATCGGTGCCGTCCTCGGCCACCTCGGCAAGCCGGAAGCCGACGGCGAGGTAGATGTTCAGCTGGGCGGCAAGCGGGCGGTGCCAGGCGCCCACCTTGCCCCGAATGCTTGAAGAGAAGTGGCCGGGTCCGGCGTAGCCGGTTTCGCGGTAGCCGGGATGCTGCACGATCGTGCCGTCGGGCTGCCGCTGCGCGTAATTGCCGTCGAAGCACGGGTGCAGGCAGACCGCCACATAGCGGCCGCCAGGGCGCAGCACCCGGAAGACCTCGGCGACCGTGCCGGGAAAGTCATCGAGGTCCGAGGCGACGAAGGTGCTGTACGCCGCGGCCACCGTGTCATCCGCGAGGGGGAGGCGGGCCGCGTCCGCCTGCGCCACGGGCAGCCGCCCGGCCGCGATGCGCAGCTGGTCGATGGCCAGGTCGAGCCCGACCGGGCGGTAACCGGCCCGGCGCAGCGTGCTCGCGGACAGCCCGGTCCCCGTTCCCACGTCGAGTACCAGGCCATCGCCCGGCCCGAGCAGCCTGGCGACCAGCGCGTAGGCGATGGTCGCCAGCCCGTTCCTGTCATCCGGGTCGGTCATCACCTGGTCGTACCAGGAGGCGAGCGATTCGTAGCGGGAGACGGGGCGGGTCATGCCACTCCCAGCTGGATGGGCAGCGCCGGGTCGGCGGTCCATTCCTCCAGGGAGCCGTCGTAGATGGCCACCCCGCCGACGCCGATGACGGTCAGCGCCAGCGCGAGCAGCGCCGCGGAGACGCCGCCGCCGCAGTAGAGGATGATCCGGCCGCCGTCGCGCGGGAGCACCGCGGCGGCCGCCGCCGACAGCGCCGCCGGTTCCAGCAGCCGGCCGTCACCGTCAAGCAGCCCGTGCGCCGGCAAGTTCACGCTGGCCGGAATGTGCCCGCGCCGGGTATAACGGGTTGTCGCGCGGCCGGTGAAGGCGTCAGCGCCGAGCGCGCACACCAAAGTGGCACGGCTATGCCCGGAGATGACGGCCAGCACATCGTCCCGGGTGGCCCAGGCGCCCGGAATCTCACGCGGTTCCAGGTACCCGCGCCGCGGCGCCGGCGCGTCATCGCCGACGGCGACAGGCAGTCCGGCAGCGCGCCATGCGGCCAGTCCGCCGTCAAGCACCCGGGCATCCACGCCGATGCTGTGCAGTTCCCACCACAGCCTCGCCGCCCACAGCGAGCCGGCCCGGTCATAGATGACGACCGGGCGTCCCTTGACCACGCCCCACGGCCGGACCACCGCGGCGAGGGCAGCCGCCTCCAGGTGCGCGAAGTGAAAGCCGGCGCCGTGATCGGTTAGCTCCGTGACGAGGTCCGCGTGCCTTGACCCAGGGATGTGCCCCGCCAGCCACCCCGGGCGACCGCTGGCTACCCGGTAGTCGCCGTCGGCTCGCGGCGCGGCCAGTGTGGCCGTGGCGTCAAGGACCACAGCCTTGCTCAACTGGCCGGCAAGCCACCGCGCGCTGACGAGCGGATCGGCCACTCAGAACTCCGCCGCGGTCGTGTCGGTTCCTGCGGTGGCCAGCCCGAGGGCGCGCAGCTCCGCGTTGCTCTCTTCGATCGCGGCCTTCGTCTTGCTCAGGTTCAGGGACCTGGTGAGGACGAAGTACACGGTGGCCGAGACCGCGATGCCGACGACCCAGGACAAGTCCACGCCGTTCAGCGGTCCGACCGCGGCTCCCTGGAAGAACGTGAGGTCCACGAACGGCACTATGCAGGCCAGGCCGATCACGTAGGCCACGATTCCCCGCCACGACCAGGCTCCGTAGATGCCGTCCGGCCTGTCCAGGTGCGTGATCGCATAGCGGCCGCGCCGGATGAAGAAGTAGTCCACCAGGTTGATGCTGGTCCACGGGAGCAGTACGTAGTACACGGCGAGAACCAGGTTGTTGACGGTCGAGTTCACGTTGTGCAGCGGGATCGCGATGACGGCCCAGATGACGGCCAGCACGACGGTGACGGCCGCCCGCAGGGAGATCTTGTAGCTGCGGGATTCTTTCAGGACGCCGAGGCTGGTGCCGCCGGTGAGCACGGTAAGCGCGCCGGAGTAGGCGCACAGGCCCATGGTGATCACCAGCACGATCGAGGAGACGGCGACCAGCGCGTCGCCGAAGCCGCTGAAGAGGGCGTTGCCGGCCGTGTCCATCGCGGGAAGCGCGTTCGTGGCGTCCAGCCGGACAGCGAGCCACGCCCCGATGGCGACCAGCCAGACGAGCGGCGTGGACGCTCCCAGGTAGACCGCCCCGATCACGTTCCTGAACGGGGTGCTGCGCGGCAGATATCGGGAGTAGTCAGAAACGCACGGGGCGTACGACAAGTTGATGCTCGCGGCGTAGGAGAACTGCGCGGCGAACGGGACGAATACGAAGCCGTAGTGCGCGGTCGTCGGGTGCCCGCCGGCGTGACCGGCGAGGATCGCGATGCTCAGGACGGCCCAGAAGGGCAGCGAGATCCAGAAGAACCAGCGGAAGGTCCGGTGCAGCCAGTCGTAGCCGTAGATGGCCAGGATCACCGCGAGCACGGCAGCCCCGATCCCGATCAGCACCGCGTTGATCCCGAACATGGCGTTCAGGCCCACATCGAGTATGACCGTGTCCAGGATCAGGTAGGCCATGTAGGCGAACAGCGCCGCCAGCAGCGGAACGACGACTCCCCGGTAGCCGAACTGGGCCCGCGACTGCAGCATCTGCGGCAGCCCGAGGTGCGGTCCCTGCGAGGCGTGCAGCGCCATGAAGGACGTGCCGAACAGCGTGCCAAGCAGGGTCGCGACGACGGTCCACAAGATCGACAGGCCGAGCGCCGGCCCAAGGAACCCGACCGCGACAGACAGCGACTGGGTGTTGCTGAGGAACCAGAACACGCCCTGCTGGGTGACACGGCCGTGCCGCTCGCCTTCCGGGATGTAGTCGATGGAGTGCTTCTCGAGTCCGGTGGTCGCGGCCGGCGCCAGTGCAGGCGGGCCTTCGGCTAGGCCTGGCGAGGTGGTCATGCGAGTCTCCGTGTGAGGTAGCGTCATCATTAACTCGATTATTCCTACATAAGTTATAGGAAATGTCAAGAGAGCCGATGGAACAGCCGTAGGCTATGAACTGCTGTTTCTTGGCAGGCCATCTCACATGATCAGGCCATGGAACCGCGTGACCACGAGCTTGTGTATACACAAGTATACGATTGTTACATGGTACGGTCATGGTGTGCTCACTGTGGCTGCTACTGGCCGTGCCTACGAGCTGCTGCGCGGCGACGTCCTGGCTGGCGTGTTCGAACCGGGCGCCTTGCTTTTGGAGACCGCGCTCGCCGCGCGCTACGGCATCTCCAGGACGCCGGTGCGCGAGGCACTGGTCCGCCTGGAACAGGACGGCCTGCTCGAGCGAGCCGCACGCGGCTACCGGGTTTGCTCAGGCACCGCCCAGGACGTACTCGACATATACGAAGCCAGGGTGGCGCTTGAAGGTGAAGCAGCGGCGGGCGCCGCGGCCAGGTGCACCGACCTCGACCTGGCCCGGCTGCTGCATATCCACGAGGTCACCGGCAGGCTCACGGACCCGGCAGAGATCAGGAAGCTGAACGGCGAATGGCACGTCGCCCTCTGGCAAGCCAGCCGTAACCGCACGATCTTCACGCTGCTCACCCGGCTGACCGCGCAACTGCGGATCTATGACCGCGCCCCGCACGAGACCACGGAGGACCTCAGCAAGACCAGGCAGGAGCACACCCAGGTGCTGGCGGCCATCACTGCCCGTGACCCCGATGCGGCAAGGGCGCACCTGACCAGGCACCTAGTGAGGTCCCGGGAGCTGCGGCTCGCGCAGTTCGCCCGCAGCGGGCCGCGGGAAGCCATCTAGCCCGACCCGCGGGGTGTCAGCAGGAAGGCGCGGGCACCCGCGGCCCAGGCAAGGTGCAGGTCGCCGGGGTCCGGGTTGCCGTCGACGTCGAAGCCGATCTTGTTGAACTTGGCGAAGCCGTGGTTGTCGCGCGCCATGACGGCGTAAGCGTCGGCCACGCTCTGCTCTGCTGCAAGGACGCGGACATCGGCGAGCAGCCTGCGGCCCTTGAGCCGGATTGCCACCGGCTCTCCCGTGCGGAGGTTGCGGCCCCAGCCGAAGGGCGTGCCGATAAGCAGGTCTCCCTCGTGCCTCGTATAGGCCACAGGCACCGCGTAGCGCCGCCCCGACTTGCGGCCGACGACATACACCGTGGTGAGCCGGCTGCCGGCGAGCCGGCTCACCAGCGGCGCGCGCAGCAGCCCCCGGATGATCCGGTTCACCAGATTCTGCGCTGCCATGGTCTGCGCCCGCGGGGCCGGCTTCTCCAGCGGATGGCCCGGCGCCGGCCGATCGGTCATCTGCGTCTCCTCCCAGGTTGTCACCTCGATCTCGTTCGGATCGTCTGTGGGTATGACGGATGGCGGCAGAGGAAGGTAACAGTGGACAGCACGGACTGGCCGGCCGAGGCGTTCTGGGCGCACCGCGCGCACCTGCGGGCAGTGGCCTACCGGATGCTCGGCTCGCTGACCGAGGCGGACGACGCGGTGCAGGAGACCTGGCTGCGGCTGACCAAGACCGACGTCGCCGACGTGCGGAACATGCGCGCATGGCTGACTACTGTCACCTCGCGCGTCTGCCTGGACATGCTGCGCGCCCGCGCGGCGCGCCGCGAGGACCTGCTCGGCGCGCACGTGCCTGACCCGATCGTCACCCCCGTTGATGACGATCCCGAGCAGCATGCCCTGCTGGCCGACTCGGTCGGCCTCGCGCTGCTCGTCGTCCTCGACACGCTGCCCCCGGCCGAACGGCTCGCCTTCGTCTTGCACGACATCTTCGCGGTCCCGTTCGCGCAGATCGGGTCCATCCTTGGCCGTTCCCCGGCGGCCGCCAAGCAGCTGGCAAGCCGTGCCAGGCACCGGCTTCGCGGCGCGAGCGCGGCCGGCGCGGCCGATCCCGCCAGGCAGCGGGCCGTGGCAGACGCCTTCCTCGCCGCTTCGCGCGGGGACGACTTCGCGGGCCTGCTCGCCCTCCTCGATCCGGACGTGGTGCTCCGCGCCGACGCGGGCACCGGTCCGTTCGGCCCCTCCCAGCTGATCAGGGGGGCGTCGGAGGTGGCCGCTCAGGCAAGCCGCTTCGCGGGGCTCGCACGCTTCGCGCACCCCGTGCTCGTCAACGGAACCCTGGGATACCTGGTCGTGACCAGGGGCCAGCCCCTCGCGCTCATCGGCATTGCCGTTCGGGATGACAAGATCACCGAGATCGACATTCTCGCCGACCCGCAACGCCTCGGGCGGCTTGACCTGACCGGCCTGATTGGCTAGCGGAATCGACACACACGACTGCTTAACTTTTTGAGCCTTGCACCGGATGTTTACGTGCAAGTAACGTACTCGCCAGTATCCAGCGAGCGGCAGCGGCGTGCACCGTACATGCGAGCTGCCCGATCGCAGGGTTCGTCCGGGCAGAACACCTGAGGAGACTCACCATGACGATGTGGAAGTGGAAACGGACGGGCAGTGGCCTTATCGCTGGCACTGCCGTGGCTCTTCTAATCGGCCTTAGCGCGGCGCCCGCACTGGCAGCAGCCCCCACCTGGACGATCAAGCCCGGCGGGACCGCTACCGCGAAGGCAATCGGGAAGACGTTCCTCGAGGACACGAAGACGAAGACGGTGCTCACGTGCACGTCCTCGAGCGCCAAGATCACGCTCAAGAAGGGCAGTAAGCTGTCCGGCACCGGCATCGGCTCGATCACCGCGATTAGCTTCAGCGGCTGCACGGGGCCGCTGGGAATCAAATTCACCGTCAAGAGCAGCCACCTGCCGTGGAAGCTCAACGCGGTGTCCTACACCAAGTCGACCGGGACCACGACCGGGACGATTACCGGGATCCACTCCACGCTGTCCGGGCCCGGCTGCGCGGCCACCGTCGACGGCACCGGCGCCACCAAGGACAACGGGACGGTCAAGGTCACCTACGTCAACAAGACGCACAAGCTGACGGTGCTCGCCGCCGGCGGCAACCTGCACATCTACGACGTGAGCGGCTGCTTCGGGCTGATCAACGACGGCGACGGGTCGTCGTACACCGCGGTCAACGCCGTCAGCCCGGCGCAGACCATTACCAGCCCGTGACGGCGTAAGAGACGTCGGCAACGCGGCGACTGGCGGCGGCCAGGCATTGCCTGGCCGCCGCCAGTCCCTCCCGGCAACACAGGCAACACAGCGCAGGCAAGGAAAAGCAGGCAAGGAGATGCGATGGACAGTCTCACGCGGTCGCGCGGCGTCCGCGCCGTGACCGTCCCGGCCGCCGTCGGCCTGCTGGCCGCCGCGTCGGTCATCGCGGCCCAGGCGGCCCCGGCGACCGCGTCCTCGGGCAACACGATCGCCGTTGCTTACCCTGTCCACGGGAGCACCTACCTGGACGTGCCGAACACCACCGTCAGCCTGGGGCCGGGCACGCTGTCGACCACGCTGAACCTCAAAACCGCCACCCTGACCGCGAACCTGACCCTGCCCCCGGCGACGGTGTCCGTCAGGGAATTCGGGCTGATCCCGGTCAGCGCGACCACCGAGTTCATCCAGGCCGCCGCGACGACAGGCAAGGTCGACGTCAACACCGGGGCCGTGACGGCGACATCGAAGATCATCCTCAAGATCACCCGCATGAGCGTGGCGGGGCTGCCGGTACCGGTCGGCGGCTCGTGTGAGAGCGCCACCCCGGCGGTGATCACGGCGACCAGCCGGCCCGGCTTCAGCGTGGTCGCGGGCGGCCGGCTGACCGGCACCTACACGGTTCCACCGTTTTCCGGCTGCGGGCCCGCCGGGCTGCTGTCACCATTGATCAACGAGTCGATAGCGGGCCCCGGCAACACGATCACGCTCATCTTGGGCGCGGCCAAGACGGCCTGACCGTACCAGGACACGGAGCATGACGGTGAAGGCACTGCCCGCACGCGTTGCGGTGTGGATCGCGGCGACCGGGAGCGCGGCGCTGGTCGCCGGCGTGGCCAGCCTCGCCGCGGCCAGCAGCGCCGGGCCCGCGGCCAGCCAGCGGGGCGGCCCGATCAGGCCCGCCGCGAGCACCGCCGCGGCCAGCGCGGCACCAAGCGCCACCGCGAGGCCGGCAGCCAAGCCGTCCCCCTGTCCCGCGCTGCCGAAAGGCGGGCTGAAGCTCAACCCGCGCTTCCCGTTGCCGAAGGCGCCCCGCGGCGCCACGGTCACCCATCCGGCGCCCGAGCTTGGCTGCGCGTACCTCAAGGGCTACGCCGACGTGCGCAAGCTGGACGGCGCCTCGCTGGTGGGGCCGGGGCTGGCCAACCTGGCGATCGGCCTGCGGGTCGTATACAACCTCAGCACCGGCTACTTCGAGGAGGATACGGCCGCCGAGCTGGACTATAAGACCTGCGCCACCTGCCGGGTCGAGCACGGGCTGCCGCCCGCGCGTGCCACCTTCCTCGCCTTTGGTTTCATGCCGGTATCGGCGACCCTGCAGCTCACCGAGATCGGCACGATCAACATCATCGGGGTGGGGACGACGTCCGCGCTGGCGTCCAACACGGCCTGGTCGCTGATGGAGCTGCGCATCTACGACGTCGACGTCAACGGGCAGCCGCTTGACGTGGGCTCGCACTGCCAGACGAAACAGGCGCTGCTGGTCAAGCTCACCGGCCTGGCTACCGGGCCGCAGCCGTACTCCCTGCAAGGCGGCGGCCCGCTGACCGGCGAGATCACCATTCCGCCGTTCGAAGGCTGCGGGGTGACGGAAAACCTCGACCCGCTGTTCACCGGCACCGTGTCCGGGCCAGCCAACTTCGCCGTGCTCACCCAGGGCCCCATCTGCACCCTCATCGGCGACCTTGGCTGTCCGCCGCCGGTCCCCAAGCCGGTGCGCTGACCGGCGGCCAGGATCGGATGACCGAAAGCACCGGATGACCGAAAGCATGGACGAGATGCACCACGTGCGGCAGGATGTCCGCTACCGACAGCCCCAGGGGAGGCGGGATGGGGATTGAGGTGGTTGTCGAAGGGCTGACCAAGTCGTTCGGCCGCCACGTCGTGTGGCGGGATGTCACGCTCACGCTGCCGGCCGGCGAGGTGAGCGTGCTGCTCGGCCCCTCGGGCACGGGCAAGACGGTGTTCCTGAAGTCGCTCGTCAGGCTGGTCCAGCCCGACGCGGGGAGGGTCGTGGTGGACGGCGTGGACACCGTGACCTGCCGGGAACGCCAGCTGTACCGG
>JASHPP010000072.1 GCA_030038035.1 Trebonia sp. | reverse complement strand
GCCAGGCCAGCGTGGTCGAGGTGCGGGGCACCGTGCACTGGCTCACGCACTGCGACGGCCCGGCCCGGGCGCTGACCGTGGAACTGCGCGCCCGGCTGCCCCGCGTGCTCGGCGACGGCAAGGTCGTGTGGGTCACCGACGCCGGCGGCGCCGACGCCATCGAGATAGCGGCGCTAGAGGGGGAGCCCCGGCTCGTTCGGCTCGCGGCGGGCCGCGTGGGCAGCGTGACCAGCCTTGCCGCCTCCCCGGACGGGACTGCGGTCGCGGCCGCCGCGCGCGACGGGCGGCTGTACCTGGTGGACGTGGAGTCCGGGCGGGTCACCGAGCTGGCTGCCTGCGACGACGGCGAGGTGACCGGCCTCGCGTGGTCGCCGGATTCAGCGTGGCTCGCCTGGTCGGAGCCGGGGCCGGGGCCGGGGCTGAGGCCGCTGGCCAGGATCAGGCTGGCGCGGATCGCCGACGGCGCTGACGCCCGACCCGCGGTCACCGACGTGACCGACGGCCGGTTCGCCGACAGCGAGCCGGTGTTCACCCTGGACGGGCTGTACCTGGCGTTCCTGTCCCGCCGCACGTTCGACCCGGTGTACGACTCGCACGCGTTCGACCTGGCCTTCCCCTACGGCGCGCGGCCGTACCTGGTGACGCTCGCCGCGAGCACCCCGTCCCCGTTCGGCCCGCTGTCCGGCGGGCGGCCGCCGGGGGAGCCGTCCTCCGCCGCAGCGGACGCGGCGGACTCCGAACGGGCCGTGCTGACCGTCGACACCGAGGGCATCGCCGCGCGCGTGGTCGCCGTCCCGGTAGGCGAGTCGGACTACGCATCGCTGCGGGCGGTGAAGGGCGGGCTCGCGTGGCTGCGCGCCCCGGTCGCCGGGGTGCTCGGCGACGGCGACCCCGAGCCAGGCGGCGACCGGCCGCGGGCCGCGCTCGAGCGGTTCGGCCTGCGCAAGCGCGAGGTGACCGGGATGGCGGACGAGGCCGACTGGTTCGCCGTCAGCGGCGACGGCACCCGGCTCGTCGTGCGCGACGGCGGCAAGCTGCGGGTGCTGCCCGCCGACCGCAAGCCCAGCGGCGACTCCGGCGACGACGCGGTCACGGTCGACCTGTCCAGGGCGCGGTTCACCGCTGACCCGGACGCGCTGTGGCGGCACGCCTACCTGGAGGCGGGCCGGCTGGTCCGCCGCGACTTCTGGCGCGAGGACATGTCCGGCGTCGACTGGGACGGCGTGCTTGCGGCGTACCGGCCGCTGCTTGACCGGGTGCGCGGCGGCGGCGACTTCGCCGACCTGCTGTGGGAGGTGTTCGGCGAGCTCGGCACCTCGCACGCGTACGTGATCCCGCCGGGCACCGGCTTCTCCGACGACGGCGACGCGCCGGGCGCGGTCGGGCAGCTCGGCGCGGACGTCTCCCGCGACGCGGCCGGGCGGTGGATCATCGACCGGGTGCTGCCCGGCGAGTCGTCCGACCCCAGGGCACGGTCGCCGCTCGAGGCGCCGGGCGTCGCGGTGCGGGCAGGCGATGAGATCCTCGCGGTGGACGGCCAGCCCGTCGATCGGGCCTTCGGACCGTGGCCGCTGCTCACCGGCGGCGCGAAGAAGCCGGTCGAGCTGACCGTGCGGTCCGGAGCCGGCGCGCCGCCCCGCCGCACCGTCGTCGTCCCGCTGCGCAGCGACCGGCGGCTGCGCTATCAGGACTGGGTGGCCGGCAGGCGGCGCGCGGTCCGCGAGCTGAGCGACGGGCGGCTCGGCTACCTGCACGTCCCGGACATGATGGGCGGCGGCTGGGCCGACTTCAACCGTGACCTGCGCGCGGAGATGCTGCGCGAGGCGGTGATCGTGGACGTGCGCGGCAACCGCGGCGGGCACATCTCCGAGCTTGTCGTGGAGCAGCTCACCCGGCGGATCATCGGCTGGGACTCCGGCCGCTACATCAGGCCGGAGTCGTACCCGTCGACCGCGCCGCGCGGCCCGGTGGTGACGCTCGCCGACGAGTTCGCGGGGTCGGACGGCGACATCGTGACCGCCGCGATCAGGTCGCTCGGCGTCGGGCCGGTGGTCGGCGCCCGCACCTGGGGCGGCGTGATCGGCATCGACGGGCTGCCCGGCCTCGAGCTGGTCGACGGCACGCACATCACCGTGCCCAGGTACGCGTTCGCGTTCAATGCCTACGGCTGGGGCGTGGAGAACCACGGCGTCGACCCCGACGTCGAGGTGCTGATCACGCCCGACGACTGGGTGGCCGGCCGCGACCCCCAGCTGGAGACCGGCGTCCGCATGGCCCTGGACGCCCTGGCGGAGCACCCGGCGGCCACGCCGCCCCCGCTTCCCTGACCGCACGTGCCGAACCGGTCTACAGGCGACCTGCCCTCACCCCACACTCGCGAGCGCGTCGGCCGGGCGGAGCCTGCCGGTCCGCCAGCTGCCGAACGCCCCCGCCAGCAGCCCGCCGGCCAGCGCGAGCAGGACCGCGGCGATGATGGCGGCGATGTCGATCGTCGTCGTCAGCGGCACCGACACGGTCTGCGTGGCGGCGCCGATCGATTTCGTCACCCCGTTCGCTGTCGTCGTCCCCTGTAGTATGTTCGCGCCGCCTGACTGGGCGGGCAGCGTCTCCGACAGCTTCGGCGCGACCTTGTCGATGATCGCCACGCCGGCGTAGCCAAGGCCGACGCCGAGGGCGGCGCCGGCCACGCCGACCGCCAGGGACTCGGCCATCACCTGGCCGACGATCCGTCGGCCGCGCCAGCCGAGCGCTTTCAGCGTGCCGAACTCGCGGACCCGCCTGGCGACCCCCGCCATCGTCAACAGCGCCGCGACGGCGAACGCGGCGATCAGCACCAGGACGGACAGCCACTTGCCGAGGTCGTTGACCAGCTTCGCGGCGGTGGTCACCGAGCCGGTGACCTCGCTCGCCAGGCTGCTCGCCGTGGTGACCGTGGCCGACGGGAGCAGCTTGGAGATCTCGCTCGCCACCGCGCTGATGTCGGCGGCGCTCGCGGCGGTCACGTAGATGGTGTTCACGGAACCCTTCAGCGTGCCGCCCGCCGGGCCGGCGCTGGCGATGGCCTGGGCGCGGGCCAGCGGGATGTAGATGTTCGGCGGGCTGGCGCCCTGCGGCTGGGTGACGCTGCCGATGATGGTGAACGGCACGCCGCCGATCTTGATCGTCTTGCCGACCTTGAGGTTGTTCGCGGTCGCGTAGTCGCTGTC
>JASHPP010000562.1 GCA_030038035.1 Trebonia sp. | reverse complement strand
TTCCCTCCGCCGGGCATTGATCCGCCGCAGTGACCAAGGCGGCTATGGGAGCTTCGGGGCCGCGGAGATTCTCGTAGGCTGCGATCGGGGCGACTGAGGCGGGGCGGACGGGCCGTGCAGCCGCGCCTATTTTGTTGCCACAAATTTGTAATACAAATGAGGGCATGACGGCTTCGGACGCGCGCCGTGGGCCTGCGGGACTTGCGGCACCACACGAGCGAGGTGCTGGCGCGGGTACGGCACGGAGAGAACATCGATGTGACCGAACACGGACGGCTCATAGCGCGGATAGTTCCGGTGGGAGACCGCCAGCCCGCGCCGGTGCTGGCCCGGCTGGTCGCATCAGGCCGTGCGTCCCTCGCCCGGCGGCCCGGGTACCGGCCCCGCATGCGGCCTGGTGATGGGACAGACCGGCTCTCGGACGCGCTCGCAGCGCTGCGGGACGAGGAAAGCTGGTGACCCTGTACTACGCGGACACCTCCGCAGTGATCAAGCTACTGGCGCAGGAAACGCACTCCCGCGCCTTCGCCGCCTTTTATGACGCGCGCGCGGACGCCGAGTGGGTCAGGTCGGCACTGCTGCGGATCGAAGTGACCAGAGCCGTGGCACGCGGCATGCCCGCGCTGCTTCCTGATGCGCGCGACTTGCTGCTCGCCTTCTCCGGCATCGCCATCGACGAGGACATCGTGGCAGGAGCGATGAACGAGCCCGACCGCGGCCTGCGCTCACGGGACGCGATTCACCTGGCCACCGCGCGCATCCTCGCCCCGGACCTCGATGCGATCGTCAATTACGACGACCGCCTGATCAAGGCGGCGCGCGACGCTGGCCTGGCGACGGTATCCCCACGGGACTGAGCGGGCACGGGGTCCGGCCGTAGCCCAGGTGACGGTCACGGCCGGTTCCCGCATTCTTTCCTCAGAACGGAACGGGCTTACTCTCCCGCCAGTCTTGCTGCCCGCCTTCGGCCCGCCCGCCGAGCGCGCAACCCCGCACGGCGCCGGCCGGTAGGCTGCTGCCGGGCACGGGAAGGAACGATCGTCATGGCGAAAAGCAGCCGCAAAAAGAGGCTGGACCGGGCGAGGTCAGAGGCGAGGCGCGCGGAGCAGTCGCGGCGCCGTGCCAGGGCGGAACGCCACAGGGAGCAGTCCGAGCATTACCGGCAGCTGCTGGACCCGGGAACCCAGCCGGCCGAGGTGGCGAGGCTGGTGGCGGCGGAAATGGCGGACACGCCTGTCGCCGGGGCCATCGCCCGGATGCGGCTGGACGCGGGCGTCCCGGCCGTGGAGCTGGCCGAGGCCGCCCGGCTCCTGCTGCTGGCGAGCGCGCCGGAGCCGGCGGCGCTGCCCGGTCTGGGCGTGCTCGCCTTCGCCGCGTCGGCGGCGCACGCCGCAGGGGACGAGGACGGCGAGCACCGCCATACCGCCGCGATGCTCGCCCGGACAGACGCCGAAGACGACGCCGCGCTGCGCCTTGAGGTGATCCGCTCGATCGCGGCCATCGGGCACCCCGGCGAGGCGATCGAGCTGATCGAGCCGCACCTGCGCGATGACCCTGGCGACGAGCACGCGGCCGAGATCTACGCCGCGACGGTGGCGCGGGCCTACGAGGACACCGAGCCCGGCGAGCTGGAGCGGGCCGCCCTGGAACGGTTCGCCGGCCGGTCCGGCCTCGTCGCGCTGCGCGATGCGATCGGCGGCTACCTGGAGCAGACCACGTGGGGCGAGATCGTGCGGAACCGGGTGGAGGAGGACCTCGCCAAGGTGGCGGATGAGGACTGGCCGCCCGCCGACCATGAGGCGTTCGCCGCCCTCGCCTTCGAGGCCGCACTCAGCAGCGCTGGCGACCGCGACGGTGACGACGGCGACATGGACCCGGACGAAGTCATCGAGCGGGACAGGCAGGAAGGGCCGGAGGAGACCGCGCTGACGGCGTTCGCCGCCGATCCGTCTGTCCCGCCGGCGTTGGCGGCCCGGGCGTCCGCGTGGGCCAGGCACGCGCAGTGCGGAGTCTGGCAGCTGGCGGACCCGGTGGCCAAGCCCGGGGTGTGGTGCACCGACCTGGTTTCCGGCACTCGCAGGTACGCCGAGTTCCCGGCGGCGGCCCTGGACGCCGCGCCGCCCTGGACCGTGTGGCTGGGGACGGTCGGCCCGGTCGACGGGATCTGGCGCGCCAGCGGCACCGGGGTCAGGCTCAGCCCGGCCGAAGGCGACGCGGTAGCCGAATACGTGGACCAGGCGGTCAGCATAATCGCCCAGGTGATGATTGGCGTGCCGCGCGATGAGATCCCTGAGCGCGAGCCGATCCGGTTCGGACGTGCCGAGCCGTACGGCGTCCGCTGGGAGCTCGAGGAACCCGCGGGCGAACAGTACGCGCGATTCGCAAGCACGGTGACCGCGGCGCTCATGACGGAGCTGGCCGTGCACGTGACGCGGTACCGCGCCACGCCCCCGCGGCTGCAGAACACCGACGGTGACCCCATGCTGCTCATCGACGCGGCGATTACCGTCACTGGCGACGTGACCGAGCGGCTGCTGGCCCACCCCGACTTCTCCCGGGAAGATGACGACGATCGCACCCGGATCGTCTGGTGGGGCAAGGAGGTCCCGGCCGCGCAACGCGACACGATGCTGGCCGAGGTGCGGGCGCGCGGACAGCACCCCGTCGACGAGCCCGGCGAACCCCAGCGCTGGGTGCGCGGCCACCTGACGCTCGGCGACGGGCAGATCCAGGTCTCGGTGAACTCACGGGAACGCCTTAACCGGCTGGTCCGCATCCTCACCCAGCTCGGCGCCAGCCCGGCGGTGACCGCGGAGAAGCACGTCGATCCCGCGCTGGACTTCGCCTGGGGGTCCGGCACGCCCGCCGCCGTGGCGGGCGCCGCGCCGGCCGCCGAAGGCTGGGAGAAGTCGTGGCTGGACGAGCGGGTACCCGCGCTGGGTGGCCGCACCCCGCGCCAGGCCGCCGAAGGCGACGTGGCGAACGTCGGCCGGCTGGAATCGCTGCTCCGCCAGTTCGAGTACCAGGCAGGCCTGGCCGCCTTCCAGGGAACCAAGGGCATCGACGTCGCCTGGCTGCGCGCCGAACTCGACATGCCCGGCCCGGAGCAGGACTAGGCATTGAAGCCGACGGTCACGAACAAGAAGTCGATCTCGCCGGGGTGCCGGGCGGCCAGGTCTCGCGCGGTACACAAGTCATCGACGTCAAGGTCGGCAATCTCGTAGGCGCCGCTGGTGAGGTCGTTGCGCTGCTGCTGGACACGGAGCATCAGTCGAAGGACGCAAATCGGCCGGCGTGCTAACTCCGGTCACGGTGGTCCATCGCGCCGACGGCAGGACGGGTCGCTCGGCAGGCACGTTCACCGACTCACGGTAAACGCCGCTGCGGCACTGGGTGAGGTGGGTGGTATCAGCCGGGGCTGCCGTCTGTGACGGCGGGTAGTGCGGGGGTGATGTCGGTGTGGCCGAAGTCGTTCCCTTTGAACAGCAGTTCCTCGCCAGCGGACTTGGCCAGGGCGTACGCGAAGCAGTCCCCGAAGTTGAGGCCGGCCTTGTGGCCGCTGCCCTTGCCGAAATCGCGGTAAGCATCGCGGGCGATGCGGGCCTGGTCGCCGGTCACGGGTTCGACGTACAGTTCCGCGGTCTGCACGAGTTCGTCGAAGCGGCGGCTGGCCACCGGGTCCCGGCTGGCGTCGATGACGACAGCGGTCTCCAGCCAGTTCGCGGCGGAGATCCGCCTGCTCCGCGCCCGTTCGATGGCATGGGCCAGCTGCGCGGCGTCTGGCTCCGCGCGCAGGATCGCGATCAGGGCGGACGTGTCGATGATCACGCGGGAAGCCCTCGCTCGTCGTAGAGCAGGTCCCCGTGATCGGCGCTGCGGAACGGTTCGCGCAGCCGGGGCGCGGTGTCCGCGCCAATGGCCAGGAGCCGGTCAGCCAGGCCAGCCTCGCGCAGGTGCCGTACCCTGTCCAGGCGCTCGCGGACAGCGATCGTCACTGCCATTGTCTGCGTCTCACCAGTCAGCGCGGCGAGTTCCTGGACGAGCTGGTGGGTCTCGGCGTTCTTGATGTTGAGGCTCATGATATACCTTTCTACCTCACTAATGCCACCAGGGTACCACAGCCGAGCTGATAGCCGAGGTTCGGGGTGCCGAGGCAGGCAAGTGCAGCTTGTGCCCCGATTGCTACGGGCAGGGAGGTGTCCGTGCGTACGATCAGCCATCGGGAACTGCGTAACAACAGCGCGGAAGTACTCCGCGCGGTAGCCGCCGGGAAATTATCGAGGCGACCAATCACGGCGAGGTGGCGGCGGTGCTCGTCCCGCCGTCCCTGACGCCATACGAGCGCCTGGTGGCGGCGGGGAAGGTCCGGGAACCGTGGAAGAACCGGCCGGTAGACCTGCGCACCATCGGGCGCGTGAGCGCACCCTGTCCAGCGCGCAGATCATCGCGGACGTCAGAGGCGACCGGTGATCGTCTACGTCGACACCTCAGCGGCCGTGAAGCTCTTGGTGGGGGAGATAGGGTCAGCCAAGCTGGCTGACCATCTCCAGAGGCGCGCAGAGGACGGCGACACGCTGATGGCTTCGCTGCTGCCGCACAGAGGTGCGCTGTGCGGCTAACCGGCGGCCTGAGCACATCGGCCACGAGGCAGTTTCCGAGGTGCTGTCCGCGCTCGTCGACATCGAGAACGGCGACCTGACGACGGCGCCGCTGCTGCCGGGACGGTTGCGCTCAGCTGACGCCATCCACCTCGCGACGGCGCTGCGCCTCAATAGCCGCGCGATGGTCGTCTACGCTGCCGAACTGCGTGCCGCGTGCCGGACGGCCGACATCGACGCCTTCAGCCCAGGCGCGGACTGACAGTAGAGGAACACGCCCGGCCCAAGGCTGCGGCGAAGGCCAGCCGGGCCCGCTCAGGTGTGGGGAGCGGGGTAGGAGAAGTGGTCCGCGGCCGCGCGGTCCATCTCTTCGGGTGTCAGCAGCACCACCATGTGGTTGACCACCATGCCGCTGGACGCGGCTGACATCGATACCGCCGCCGCCGTCACGTTGTCCGGCAGGTCACACACGATGTACACGTCGTCCGGGCCCAGCGCGAAATAGAAGCTCTCCACCGAGCCGCCGGTGGTGGCCAGGAACTTATGCGTCGCCTCGACCCGGGCGGTGCCGCCCTGGGCGATCAGGCCCTTAAGGCCCTCGGCGGTGTAGCTAGCGATCACGAGGTACTTCGCCATGCTTCCCCCCATTGGTTGCATCACGAGTCCCAGCATCAACAGGAAGCATAGACCCACCCGTCACGATCACCTGTGCCCGGGGCAGCCGGCCCCCTCCGTTCGGGATGAATAAAAGAATAAGATGGAAATTACTGGAACATGCTAGAGTATGCCGCATGACGCTGACCGAGGTGCCTGAGCTGGTTCCCGCGCGGATGCTCAACGAGTACGCGTACTGCCCGCGGCTGTTCTTCCTCGAATGGGTGGACCAGCTCTGGGCCGACTCCGCCGACACGGCCGAGGGCGACTGGCAGCACCGCCGGGTCGACGCCGGGGGAGGGGCCGCCCCGCTGCCCGAGGAGGGCGAGCTGAAGCAGGCGCGTTCTGTGGAACTGGCCAGCGACTCCCTCGGCATCACCGCGAAGCTGGACCTGGTCGAGGCGGCCGAAGGCGGCGTCGTCCCCGTCGACACCAAGAAGGGACACCCGGCGCGGGACGGCGGAGCGTGGGAAGCCGACGCGATCCAGGTGTGCGCCCAGGTCCTGCTGCTGCGCGAACACGGCTACACCGTGCGGCGCGGCGAGATCTACTACGCGCAGACCCGCCAGCGCGTGCCGGTCGAGATCACCGAGTCGCTGGTCGCGCGCACGCTGCAGGTCGTGGCGGAGGCGCGGACCGTGGCGACGCGGCTCGCGCCCCCGCCGCCGCTGCAGTCGAGCCCGAAGTGCGGCCGCTGCTCGCTCGCCGGCATCTGCCTGCCCGACGAGGTGAACGTGCTCGCCGGCCGGGAAGCCGGCAGGCCGCGGCGCCTCATCGCCGCAGACCCCGACGCCCACCCGCTCTACGTGACCGAACAGGGTTCGACGGTCGGCATCGACGGCGGGCAACTCGTGGTGTCCAAGTACCGCGAGGAGCTGGTGAGCGTGCGGCTGATCGACGTGCTGCACGTGGCGCCGTTCGGGAACGTGCAGATCACCGCCCAGTGCATGCGGACCCTGTTCGACCGCGGCATCGACGTCTTCCACTTCACGTACGGCGGCTGGCTTTCGGGAGTGTCGACCGGCATGCCAAGCAAGAACGTGATGCTGCGCATGCGCCAGGCCCGGGCTGCTGCACTGCACGAGCTGGCTGTGCCGCGGAGAATGATTCAAGGCAAGATACGGAACGGGCGCGTGTTGCTCCGCAGGAACGGCGACTGCCTCGACCGGGTCGTCGCCCAGCTCGGGGCTCTGGCCGGGCAGGCAGAACGGGCCCCGGATGCCGCCTCGTTGCTCGGCATCGAGGGAACCGCGGCGCGACTGTACTTCGAGGCCTTCCCGTCCTTGCTGCGTGCCGACGGACTTCCCGGTCCCGCGTTCACCGGCCTGCGCAACCGCCGCCCGCCGACCGATGCGGTGAATTGCCTGCTGTCGTTCTGCTACGCGCTGCTGGCGAAGGAAATGCTGGCGGCGTGCCTTGTGGTGGGGTTCGATCCATACCTCGGGCTGTTCCACCGGCCGCGCTTTGGCCGTCCCGCGCTGGCGCTGGACCTAGCCGAGGAGTTCCGGCCGCTGCTCGCCGACTCGTGCGTGCTGACCTTGATCAACAACCGCGAGATCGGCACCGGGGACTTCGTGGTCAGGGCCGGCGCCGTGTCCTTGACGGAGGAGGGCCGCCGGACCGTGCTGCGCGCCTGGGAGCGGCGGATGACCACCACGGTGCGGCACCCGGTGTTCGGGTACTCGGTTTCGTACCGGCGCGCTGTGGAGCTGCAAGCCAGGATCGTGGCGGCGTACCTGACCGGCGAATTGCCCGCATACGAGCCGCTGGTCACCCGCTGATGGCTCACTGATGGCTCGCCGCAGGTACCTGGTCGCCTACGACATCCGTGATGACCGCCGGCTGCGCTTGGTCGCCGGGTGCATGGAAGGCTACGGCACGCGGATCCAGTATTCGGTCTTCGTATGCGACCTCTCCGACCGCGAGAAGTACCTCATGCGCGGCGACATCGAGGCCCGCATGAAGCAGTCGGAAGACAGCGTGATGATCGTCGACCTCGGCACGGCCGGAGATGTCTCACGGTTCCTTTTCCTTGGTCACCGTGAGAGACTGCCCTCCTCAGGAGCCAATGCCACTTAGCCAAAGTTGATCTTGGCGGGTGCGTGTCGGTGCGGTCCGTTGGGTCTGGTGGCCGGCATGATCGCGTTGCATGACCGACAATGGCGTGGTGATGGCGGGCGGCTGGCTGGCGGACCAGGTCACCTTCGGGGTGCTTGCCTCGTCGGTTCCGCGGGATGCGGTCGATGACGCGGTCGCGGCGG
>JASHPP010000561.1 GCA_030038035.1 Trebonia sp. | reverse complement strand
GTCCTGGTCCACTGCAGCCCGCCGTCGGTGGTGGTCCAGACGCTGTGCGGGTCGGCGAGCCACTGGCCATCCAGCGCGGTCTCGAAGCCGGCCCAGGCCGGGACGCCGCCGGCTGCCAGGTCCTGGGTGTCCGTGGCGGCGGTGACCCAGCGCAGGCCCGCGTCGGTCGTCACGAGCAGCCGGGCGGTGTAGCTGCCGTCCCCGCCCAGGGCGGCGCTGGCGACGGCGATCACGGCGGGGCCGGCGGCGGCTATGACGCCGAGGTTCTGCCCGGGCGGCGGCGCCGCGGCTGCCTTCCAGGCGGTCGCGCCGGCCGAGGTGATGACGAAGGCGCTCATGGTGGCGCGCGTGACGCACAGGCCGGCGAAGAAGCCGCCGGGTGCTGCGGCCAGCCCGATCAGGTCCTCCTCCTGGCCCGGGGCGCCCGGGGCGCCAGGGCTGCGCGGGGCGCCGGGGCCGAGCCCGTCGCAGGGGTCGGCTGCCCGCTGCCAGGTGCCCCCGCCGTCGGCGGAGCGGTACAGGACCGCCTGCGCCGGGACCGGCCCGGAGAGGCTGCCGTACATGGCGATGACCACGTCCGGGCCGGAGACGGCGATCTGCGCCGAGTCGCTGCGGCCCGGCTCGGCGAGCTGGCCGATCAGCGTCCGCCAGCTCCCCGTGCCGGCCGGGGCCTCCTGCAAGGATGGCTGGCAGGGGCCGGGGCAGCCGTCGCTGGTGTAGGTGATGCGGTATGCCCGCCCGCCGTCGGCGGTCAGCGTCTCGGTCTGCAGGCCTGGCCTGGCGTGCCAGGTCAGGCCGCCGTCGGTGGTCATCAGCAGCGCCGGGCCGTAGAGGTAGCCGACCGCGGGGCTGGCGAAGCTGACCTGGCTCACGCAGGACTGGACCTGGCAGTCCGCCGTGCCGTCCTGGATCGTGGCCGGCGGGTCTGGCAGCAGCTGCCAGTGCCGCCCGGCGTCGGTGGTGCGCGCGAGCCGGGCGCATGTGCCCGTGGAGCAGGGCTGGGCGGCCAGCGCCCAGCCCTGCGTCGCGCTGACCCAGCTGACGGACAGCAGCGAGGAGTACGCCAGGTCGGTCGCCGCGGCGGGGGACCCGGCCGCGAAGGCAAGCCGGGCGGTGGCGGCCGGGGCCGGCTCCGCCGGGACGCCGACGGGTTCCTTGACAGCCACCGCGTCCAGGACGCACCGCCGGCCGCATGGCACCCAGGCGGCGCCAGCGCCCGATGGCACCGAGGGCTGCGCGATGAACGTGGCCGAGGCGCTGCCCGTGCTCCCGGTGCCGACACCCCAGACGGCGGAGCAGGCCCCCGGGGCCGCGCACTCGTAAAGTTCGACGAAGGAATCCGGCGGGAACCCCGTCAGCCTCACCCGCAGCGGCTGCCCGCCGACCAGGCCGGTGTCCGGGGTGACGGTCACGGCCGCGGCGGCCGCCTGCCGCGGCACCGCCTTCGCATGGCCCGCGCCGCCAGCGGGCGCGGTGCCGCAAGCCGCCGCGAGCAGCGCCGCCCCGACCGCAAGTACCGAACGCGCCCAGATCGCCATGGCGCCCCAATCTTCTGCCCGCCCCTATGACGAAGACAGCGCCCGGGCGGTTGCCGGGTGCGGCCTGCCGGCCGGGCCGCGCGGCGTTACGGCACGTCCTCGCCCAGTGCCTCCTTGCGGGCTCTGCTCTGCGCGCGGGTGACATGGTGCCCAAGCGGCTTGTCCCGGTACGGGGTCGCGAACGCGCGGGAAACACGCTGCGCCTGCTCCGCGCGGCCGTTCGAGGATGGCCGCGCGGGCTTGAATTCATAACTGGCCGGAGTGACAGCCTGGCGCAGCCGGTTGACCGGGTAATACCACTTCCTGACCGGGAATCCTTCCATGTCGACGCAGTCGCGGCACAGGGGGATGTCGCTCAGGTCACGGTCCCGGTGACGGCAGCGCAGGGTGGTCAGCGGCTCGCCCGCCCAGATCTCCCGCAGGGTCTGCTCCGCCACGTTTCCGAGCGGATAGAGCCCGTCGTGATCGAAGTTGCAGGGGACGACCGTTCCGTCCCACAAGATCGTGACGGACGTCCACGGCTTCTCGCACACCACGCCGGGCCGCGCCGCGGCGGGGGAGATCCGCAACTCGTTTATCGGTTCCTCTCCGCCGCTCCAGGTGACATACGACTTCACCTTGATGCGGTCGATCTCGGAAACCGGGCTCCATTTGGCGAGCCAGTCCTTCACCTCGTGCGCGTTCTGTTTCTGGCGGACGATCTGCAGCACGATCCTCGGGTACGGGGAACGGGCCGAGGCGCGGTAGTCGAGCAGCTCGTGGATGCGCTTTTCCGCGAGCGCGACATTACGGGCGGCCTTACCGCGCACCGCTTCAGAAGTTTCCGCGGTCACCCCGTCCAGGGACAGGTTGAGCTCGTGCAGGCCGTTATCGACGATCGCGCGAATGCGCTGCCTGGTGAGCAGCACGGGATTGGCGGAGAGATAGCCGTTAATTCCCCGCCGCGTGGCCTCGCCCACGAAGTGCCCGAGATCCGGGTGCACCAGGGAATCGCCGAAATGATGCATGTAAAAACGAGACGTGGACCCCGCCGCCTCGTCAAGTATCTTGTGATACAGCTCACGCGACATGTTGCCGATGGAGCGCTCCATCGAATGCGTTCTAGGGCACATTGTGCAGGTCATCGGGCAGTTGTTGGTCAGCTCGACCTGGAACACAACGGGCCGACCGACGGGCCGGATCGTCTGCAGGTTGTAAGAAAACTGCTGGAGCTCCTGATTCAGGCAGCGCCGGCTTGACGTCAGCAAATCATTGACTTTCCGCACCCGGCCCCGTCCCGTCATGCGCGCTCCTCCTCAGCGGACATATTCAAATCAGTCACACTAAGAGGCAATTGTCAAGGCCGCCGCCCGTCGGTCAGGTCACCCGCCGGATCGTCACCGGCAGCACCGCCTTCAGCCCTTCCATGTGCGCGCCACCGTCGTGCAGCAGCCTGACCACGCCGGCGACTTTCGCGGCAAGGTTCTCCGGCTGGTAATCGGTGATGGCCGCGGGCGAGAGATACTCGCGTACCCGCGTGCGGATCGCGCTGCGCAGCGGCGACTCGACGGTGGCCAGGCTTCCCGACAAGATGACCGCGGGTGAGTCCCTGGCGATGTCCACCTGTTCGGCGACCGCACGCACGCCCACGAGGAACTCCTCCGCCGCGGCCTCGACCAGCGCGACCGCTACGTCGTCACCGTCCCTGGCGGCGTCGAGCACCGACGGGGCGAACCCGGCCACCACCGAGCGCGGCCGTGCCACGTAGACATGGTTGTACAGCGCATCGCTGAGCCGCACGCCGTCGGGGGCCGCGGACCACTGGCGGGCACGAGCGACGAGGCCGGTTGCCCGGCCGCGGCCGTCCGAGGCGCGGATCGCGGCCCGCAGGCCGTGCATCGCCAGATCGAAGCCGCCGCCCTCGTCGGAGAGCAGGTAGTCCGCCCCGCTGGCCCGGGCCCAGTGGCTCAACTCACGGTGTGCGACGAACACGGTGCCGGTCCCGGCGATCGCGGCGACCACGCGGTCGGCGTCGCCCGAGGTGACCACGGGCACCATGTCGCTGGTCACAATCAGGTCCGCGCGCACGCCCAGTCCGGCCAGGACCTCGGCGCAGACGTCGGCGAACCGCTCAGCCGCCCGCTGCGTGGCGGCCGCGCCGTGCGCGGCGAACGCGAGCCTGACGTCGGCTGCCCGAGTGCCCGCCGCGGCGAGGACCGAGCCAAGCAGCTTGCGCAGCCGCTGCCTCGCCGACGACTGGGAACCGGTGGTCACGTTCGTGCTCAGCCCGGACAGCTGCGCGTCGCGATCGCCCACCACGGCAACCCAGGTCCGGCTGCCGCCGCCTTCCACGAGCAGCCAAGGGAAGGGGTAGTGGCCGGCGTCGAGCTGCCCCGCGGGCCGCGTCATGGCAGGAACGTGTCCTCGTCTTTGGTGATCATGGTGAAGTCGGCTCCCTGCGTGACGGCGCCGTCAAACCTCGCCCCGCGCAGGTCGGCCCGGGTAAACCGGGCGCTGGACACGTCGGCGTTGCGGAAGCTGGCACGGCGCAGGCGGGTTCCCACGAACACGGCCATGCGCAGGTCCGCCGAGCTGAGGTCCAATCCCTCGAGGTTCGCGCCGGAAAAATCCGCATCCCGCAGCTGGCCGTTCTTCAGCCAGCCCGCGCTTCTCATCTGCTCAAGCACGCTCCGGTTCTCCTCAACCCCGCCCACCCGCAGTCTCGCCAGCAGGTTCCCCAGCCGCTCCCGCTGGTCGTTCTCGCGGCTCTCGGTCTCCCGCTGCCTGGCGAGCATCATGTCGATGAGCAGAAACGTCAGGACCGCGGCGGCCATCGCCGTTCCGATGCCGACGGAAAATCCGGAAAACCATTCCCGCCAGCCCTGATCCGGCGGCTTGGTGAGGGCGCCCACGCCGAGCCACACGACCGCGAGGGCGCTGAGCAGCAGCATCACCACGTGCTCCGTGCGCCTGATCCCGATGCCCCGCGCGGCTGGGCGGCCGGCGCTGTCCGCCCGCCCGCGGTGACCCTTGAGTATCACGCGATCCCGTCCCCCTCCACGTCGCTCAGTAGCTGATCGTCGGCCGGAGAAACTCAGAAGCCGCGCAGAACCGCTCGAACCGGTCCTCCGCCGGTGCCATCCCGGCCAGCCGGGATAGGCACGCGAACCAGTTCCGCAGGAAGTAGTCCCAGCCGTCGAATACCTGGACACCGCGCCCGCTCTGCGCGCGGGCGTGCTGCAGGAAACGCAGGTCGCCCCGGTAGTTCAAGTCCCAGGCAATCGAGTCCGCGGGCAGGGTGACGTCGCCGGATATCGGCGAGCCCGCGATGTCCTTGCCCAGCCCCGTGGCGTTGACGATCAGGCTTCCGGCCGGCGCGTGGCGGACCACGTCGTCGTTCTCGGCGCCGTCGCGGACCTCGGCGTGGACCCGGCCGGCCGTGTTCAGCAGCGCCTCGAGCCTGGCCTCCAGATCGGCCTTCACCTGGCCGTCGCGTTCGGTGATGGTTATTTTCGGAACGATGGCGCCGCCGAACCTGGCACTCGCCAGTGCCACCGCGCGCCCGGCGCCGCCGCCGCCGAGAATGACCACTTCCCTGGCACGGGGCGGTTGACCGCCGGCCAGCAGCATCCGCGACAGCTCGCCCGCCAGCGCCATCATGTCCGGCGAGAACCCGGTCAGCGTGCCCGCCGCGATGGCTACGGCGCCGACCTCGCCGAGCGAGCACGCGTCGGGATCGAGGAAATCGAGTCCGTCCGCGAGGCACTCGAAGACCCGGACCTTGTGCGAGGTGACCTGCGCCCCCGCGCAGCGCTCGTCGTCTTTCATGCGGGCCAGGAAGTCCGCGTACCTGGGGCAGTCGCTGTGCAGCGGCATATCGACCCCGATGAGGGACGCGGACCACCCGATCGCTTTCATCCACGCGGGAAACGCCCTGTGCGAAGCCGAGCCGCGCGTCCTGACGCCGAGGAAGTAAACCCGTGCCGCAGCCATCAGCCAGCCCGCTGCCCCGCGGCCGCCGGGTACCGGCCGCACTCAGACATCGCCAAGCTTGCCCACCCGTCCATAGTCATCTGAGGAGCGCTCGACGTCGAATACCTTGTCGTAGAATCCGAAGCCGATCTCGAGCAGCCGCACGGTATTGCGATAGGCGGCGAACCTGTGCCGTACGCCCCTCGGCACGGCGATGTATTCGCCCTCGGCCAGCAGCACGGCATCGATCACGTCGCCTTCGTCGCTGTCGAACTCAAAGCCGACGTCGCCGTCCACCACGACGAAGAGCTCATCGCGGACCGAATGACTTTGGTAGCTGAGGCGGTGCCCGGCGCGAATCGACAGCAGGCGGGCCGAGCACCACGCCTGGTCGGCCAGGACCTCGACGGTTCCCCACGGGCGCTGCTCGACCGTGATGTCCTGGGTGCGGTCGTACATGGGCAGGTGGCGGACGATCGAGGAAGTGGCCTGGGTCCACCCCCAGGGGAAGAAAATGTCATGCCGGTCTGTCCTGGCGGCGGCTATCAGGTGGTTCGGCGCGATTCCCGACGGAATCGCGCCGGTGGCCAGGTCCTGGAAGGCGACGAGGACCGCCCAGTAAATGTCGGCGCTCGGCCACTCGGCCCGCACGTGCTCCTCCGCGAGCTGCAGCGTCCGGCCGGTGAAGCTGATGCTGTCTACCACGATGATCTTCTCGTAGTTGACCTTGGGATCGGTGAGGGCCGGCCGCTCGGCGTGCCTGTCTATCCACCTGATGTTGGCGCCGCGCACGGTGATCTGGATGCTGTCGGGCTCGCGGTTGTCTGGCGACCGCAGGTAGCGGTGGATCCTCTTCTCCACCTCGCTGCCACCCGGCGCGGCAGGATCGTGGATATAGACGAGCAGCGTGCGCTGCCGCCATTCGTCGCAAACCACCCTTATCTGCTGGGCGAGCCGCTGGATGAGCTGGTCGGAGTACGTTATGTCGGCGGGCAGCTTCGAGCGCACCTGTTCATTGATGCGCCGGATGCTGTCGTGCGCGATGGGCTTCAGTGCCAGGCGCGCCGTTTCCAGCGCGAGCTCGCGGAAGAACGCGTCATACGAGGCGTCGGCACCGTCGATTATCCGCACGTGATGGCGGGATTGCAGCTGCCTTACCGTATCGGTGTCCGGTGGGTTCGCCGCGGCCCACCAGATGACCGAGGCATCGGATCGCATTATGGAATCGACGTCAGCGCCCTTGCCAACCGGGCCGATCCAGATAAGGTCAGAGCTCCTGATGACAGCCTTCAGTGAATTACGCAGCCCCGAGGCCAGGGGCGCGTCGATTCTGCAGTGCCCGGCGCTGCGTCCTATGATGTCTCCCCTGAGCTTGACCAGCCTCACCTTCGGCTCGTCGAATTGCAGCGCCTGCTCCAGGTAAGAATCATTGTGCTCGCCCCGCACCAGCCGCAGGTACTTGCCGGCCGGGACCCGGTTGGCAACAGCGCGCTCCAGGGAATTACCCGCGCCGAGCTCAAGGACGGCGGTGATGAAGCCCTGCCCGATGAGCTCGCCGAGATAATTGTCGCCCGGCGTGGGATCGCGATCCCAGATCGCCTTGTTCTTCGCGATGATATCGACGTCGCTCTGGCCGGCCTGGGGGATCCACGGATCGTTCGCAAGCACTACTATCGGGGCACGCTGGTTGTGCGCGTGGCGCTCAACAAGCGTCTCGGCCAGCTCAGATATTTGGCTCATCCCGGACGAATCCTCGATTGCGGCGCGCGCGCGCAGCCGCCGACGGCCGGCGGTCGCTCGATTCTAGTGCAGACCACCGCGAACCGGCCTTTTGCACTGAAGGCCGGGCCTCAGCGGGACCGCAGTACCTGGACAGCGGCTTCAGAACCACCTCATAGGGTCTATCTATCCTCCGCTGTGCTTGATGCCCGATGCTTGCAAGCGTGGGCAGAATCGACTCCACCACCGCGCTGTGGTACGCCAGCCGCGCCACCGGCGTGGTCGCGCTGCTGCTGCTGACGGCGGTGATGCTGCTCGGCCTGCTGGTGACCAGGCAGGGCCGGCTGCCCGGCCTGCCCCGGTTCGCGGTCACCGGCCTGCACCGCAACCTGTCGCTGCTCGCCGTCGCGTTCGTCGCGGTGCACGTGCTGACCGCGGTCGTGGACGGCTACGTGGACATCCCGCTCACCGCCGCGATCATCCCGCTAGCCTCTCCCTATGAGCGGCTCGAGCTCGGGCTCGGCGCGGTCAGCCTGGACATCACGATCGCGGTGATCGTGACCAGCCTGCTGCGCCGCCACCTCAGCCGCCGGGTGTGGCGCGGCGTGCACCTGCTCGCCTATGCCAGCTGGCCGGTCGCCTGGCTGCACAGCATCACCGCGAGCGCCGACATGCTGCACAGCTGGATGCTCGCGGTCTCCGTCGGGTCCGCGCTGGCCGTCGTCATCGCGCTCAGCTGGCGGCTGGCCGCCGCCGCGCGCGACGTGCCGCGCGCCGAGCGGGTCGGCCTGCTGATGTCCGCGGTGCACGAAGCCACCCGCGGACGGGAACGGACCACCCGCCGATGACCGCGGCCACCCAGGGTGCGAGCGCAGAAGGCACGGCCACCGACCTGCCCCGGCTGCTGCCGGCGAGCCAGCAGCCGCAGGACTGGTCCGCGCACCACGCGCGGTTCGGCCCGATCCCGTACCGCGGCGCACCGGCCCGCCTGATCCCCGACCTGCGGGACGCCGGCCTGACCGGGCGGGGCGGCGCCGCGTTCCCCGTGCACCGCAAGCTCGCCGCCGTCCTCGACGCGGCGACATCGCGGCGGAAGACCCCCGTCGTCATCGCCAACGGCGCGGAGAGCGAGCCTGCCAGCGACAAGGACGCCACGCTGCTGTGGCTGGCCCCGCACCTGGTGCTCGACGGCCTGCAGCTGGCCGCCGAGGCGGCCGGCGCCGACCAGGCGATCCTCTACACCCACGCCGAACGCCGGGAGGATGTCGGCAGGCGGCTGCGGCAGGCCCTCATGCAGCGCCGCGCGGCCGGCGTCGAGCGCGTCCCCGTCGAGCTGGCCGAGGCGCCGCCGCGGTTCCTGTCCGGTCAGGAGACCGCGGTGATCAACCACATCGGCGGCGGCCCCGCCATCCCGACCTTCATGCCGCCCCGGGTCACCGAACGCGGCCTTGAGGGCGCCCCGACCCTGGTCCAGAACGTCGAGACGCTTGCCCACCTGGCGCTGATCGCCCGGCGCGGGCCGCGCTGGTTCCGCCAGCTGGGCACCGCGGCCGAGCCGGGCTCGACGCTGTGCACGATCCGCCGCGCCGACCGGACGCCGCACGTCACCGAGGTCCCGCTCGGCATGCCGCTGCGCGACCTGCTCGGCCCGCTCCCGCAAGACGGCGCGGTGCTCATCGGCGGCTACCACGGCAGCTGGGTGCCTGCCGGGCAAGCCGTGCGGCTGACGCTGGACAACCAGTCGCTCGGCGCGGTCGGCGCCCGCGTCGGCGCCGGGATCGTGATCACCCTTCCGCAGGCTAGCTGCGGGCTGGCCGAGACGGCCAGGACCGTTCGGTATCTGGCTCTTGAATCGGCCGGTCAGTGCGGCCCCTGCCTGAACGGGCTGCCGCGGATCGCGGCCGCCCTCGTCGAGCTCGCGGGGGCCCGCCCGCGGCGGCAGGCGCGCGCGGACGTGGAGCGCTGGGCCGGACTTGTCACCGGCCGCGGCGCGTGCCACCACCCGGACGGCACGGCGCGGTTCGTGCGCAGCGCGCTGATCACGTTCGCGGCCGAGCTCGACCGGCACGAGCGAGGCCGGTGCAGCGGGACCAGCCGGCAGCCGTTCCTGCCGGTCCCGCCCGGTCAGGCACGCACGGAAGAGGACTGGACGTGAGCGAGCGGCTGGTGGTCAACCCGATCGACTGCGCGGGCCATGGGGCGTGCGCCGAGCTGCTGCCCGAGATGATCACGCTGGACGAGTGGGGGTACCCGATCATCGACGGCCGCCCGGTCCCGCCGGCTCTGGACAAGGACGCGCGCGCCGCGGTCAGCGCCTGCCCGACGCTCGCGCTGCGGCTGCTGCGGTCGTAAAGACCAGTCATGATCCCGAACGGTCCGTGGCGTCTGCCCACCCGGACGCCCGGGCCGTTCGTCGTGCTTGACGCTCCCAACTGAACGTACCTATATTATGAGAGTAGCTTCCATTTAAGTGTTACAGCCGAAAGGCGGTGACTCCCATGACGGACTCCTCGCGTCGCTGGTGGGCGATGGCCGCGATCTCGGTGAGCGTGCTGGTTGTCGGGCTTGACCTGACCGTGCTCAGCCTGGCGCTGCCGACGATCGCCGCGACGATGCACGCGACAACGGGCGACCTGCAGTGGATCGCCGACTCCTACGCCCTGGTGATCGCCGCGATGATCCTGCCCGCCGGGCTGCTCGGCGACCGCTACGGTCGGAAGAGAGTGCTGCTCATCGCCCTCGTGCTGTTCGTCGCGAGCTCAGTGTGGTGCGCTTACTCGCCCAGCGTCGGCGAGCTGATCGCGGCCCGCGCGGTGCTCGGCATCGGCGCCGCCGCGGTGCTCCCGATGGCGATCTCGGTGCTGCCCGTGATGTTCGGCGAGGAGGAGCGGCAGAAGGCGATCGCCGTGATGGCGGGGGCCATCTTCGTCAGCTACCCCATCGGGCCGATCCTCGGCGGCTTCCTGCTCGACCACTTCTGGTGGGGCTCGGTCTTCCTGATCAACGTGCCGATCGTGGCGATCGCGCTCGTCGCCGTGACGTTCTTGCTGCCGGAGTCGCGGGCCGCCAGCCGGCCCGGCCTGGACCCCCAGGGCGTCGTGATCTCGAGCGCCGGGCTGGCCGTTCTCACGTACGGGTTCATCAGGGCAGGCCAGAGCGGCTGGACCGACGCCCTGGCGCTGGCCACGATGGTGGCGGGAGCGGCCATCCTGGCCGGCTTCGTCTGGTGGGAGCGTTTCGCCGCCCGGCGGAGCGGGAGCCAGCCGCTCGTCGACATGACGCTGTTCCGGGTGGCCGGCTTCCGGTGGGGCACGCTGCTGATGACGTTCGTCTCGTTCGCGATGTTCGGCCTGTTCTTCGCCGCGCCGCAGTACTTCCAGGACGTGCGGGGGGCGACGCCGCTCGGCAGCGGGCTGCGGCTGCTGCCGCTGATCGGCGGGATGCTCGCCGGGATGGCGGCGGCCAGCAGGCTGACCGCCGCGGCTAAGCTGCCCGACGGCACGCTCGGCAACCCGCGGCTCAACGCGAAGCTCGCGGTCGCGGCCGGCTTCCTCATCATGGCCGCCGGCCTGGCGGTCGGCGCGTGCACCGGCCTGGGGTCCTCGACGGGCTTCGCGGCGCTGTGGGTCGCGGTGACCGGCCTCGGCCTCGGCGTCGCGATGCCGGCCGCGATGAACGCCGCGGTGGGCCCGCTGACGCAGGAGCGCAGCGCGTCGGGCGGCGCGCTGATGACCGCGGTGCGCCAGGTGGGCGCGACGATCGGGGTCGCGGTGCTCGGCACCGTCATCAGCAACGGGTACACGAGCCGGCTGTCGCTGACCGGGCTGCCGTCGGCCACCGCGTCCGCGGTGCGCGGCAGCGTCGCCGGCGGCGTCGAGGTGGCCACCAAACTGGGGTCGGTTCCGCTGCTCGACGAGGTGCGCTCGGCGTTCATCCACGGGATGGACATCATGCTCTGGACCTGCGGCGGGATCGCGATCGCCAGCGCGCTGCTTGCCCTGGCCTTCCTGCCCGGGCGGTCCGCGCCGCGGCCACCGGCGGCGACTGCCCCGCCGGAGCGCGACGAGGCACAATTGGGAGCGTGACGACAGTGCATCAGGCGAACTTCGGCGGCCTGCGGGAACGGAAGAAGGCGCGGACCCGGGCCGCGATCAGGGAGCACGCGCTGCGGCTGTTCCGCGAGCAGGGCTATGAGTCCACCACGGTGGAGCAGATCGCCGCGGCCGCCGAAGTGTCGCCGTCCACGTTCTTCCGCTACTTCCCGACCAAAGAGGACGTGGTCCTGCGGGACGACTTCGACGACCGGATACTGGAGGCGTTCGGCCGGCAGCCGGCGTCGCTGACCCCGATCGCCGCGATCCGCGCGGCGCTGCGCGAGGCGATCGCGACGCTCACCCCCGCCGAATGGGAGGAGTTCCGCGAGGCGTCGGTGCTCGGCCTGACGGTGCCGGAGATCCGGGCGCGCACGCTCGACGAGCTGAGCAGGACGATCGACGTGATGGCCGGCGCGCTGGCCAAGCGCATCGGCCGGACGGCCGATGACCTGACCGTCCGCACATACGTCGGCGCCGTGTTCGGCGTGATGCTCTCGGTCCTGTCCCCGGCCGCCTGGGGCGCCGACGTGGGCGAGCAGACGTTCCAGCGGATGGACGAGGCCCTAGCCCTCCTAGAATCCGGCCTGCCCCTGTAGGCCCGCGTCCCGGCCGCCTCCCCGCCTCCCCCCGGCCGCCTCCCCGCGAGCCCTCCCTCCCTCGTCACACCAGCCCCTGGCGTGCAACTTTGCACACTCTGTGACCTTTTGTGGGTCCGTTTTGGGCGATTTGTCCATGCAAGGAGTGTGCGAAGTGGGCAGGTGGTGCTGGCGTGACATCGCTGCGCGGAGGCTCTTGCTGCTACCAGCACCCGCGGATCCCATATATCCCGCGGATACCATGTGTCCCGCGGCTCTCACGCGCCGCCCGTCATCGTGCCGTGCCGCGCCGCCGGGAATGTTGAATATTCATCTATCGTTGCCGCTTATGACTGCCCGGTTACCGGGTATGACAATTCGGGCCAACGAACGAGGAGCGCCATCATGCCAGCCGTCACGGTCGAAAATCTGCTGGTCCTGCCGCGGGTCACCGAACCTGGCCCGCAGGCCGAACGCCCGGTGGTCAAGGTCACCACGGCGCCGTCGGGGGTCGAGGGGGAGGGCTTCCCGGTGCGCCGCGCCTTCGCCGGGGTCGACCTGAAGCAGCTCGACCCCTTCGTGCACATGGACCAGATGGGCGAGGTCGAGTACGCCCCGGGTGAGCCCAAGGGCACCCCGTGGCATCCGCACCGTGGCTTCGAGACCGTCACGTACATGATCGACGGCGTGTTCAGGCACCAGGACTCCAACGGCGGCGGCGGCCTGATAACGAACGGCGACACGCAGTGGATGACCGCCGGCGGCGGCATCTTGCACATCGAGGAGCCGCCCGAGGACCTGGTCGCGAGCGGCGGCCTCTTCCACGGCTTCCAGCTGTGGGTCAACCTGCCCGCCAGGCTGAAGCTGACTCAGCCGCGCTACCAGGACATCCGGGCCGGCCAGGTCGCGCTGCTGACCTCGCCCGACGGGGGCGCGCTGCTGCGGGTCATCGCCGGCCAGATCGGCGGGCACGCCGGCCCTGGCATCACGCACACGCCGATCACGCTGGTGCACGCCACGGTCTCGCCCGGCGCCCGGGTCCGGATCCCCTGGCGCGCGGACTTCAACGCGCTCGGCTACGTGCTGGCCGGCGCGGGCTCGGCCGGCGCGGAGCACCGGCCGGTGCGGACCGGCCAGCTCGCGGTGTTCGGGCCCGGCGAGTCGATCACGGTCGCCGCGGACACGAAGATGGACGGTCCCAGCCCGTCACTTGACGTCCTGCTGCTCGGCGGCGAGCCGATCCGCGAGCCGGTGGCGGCGTACGGCCCGTTCGTGATGAACACCCGCGCCGAGCTGGTGCAGGCGTTCGAGGACTACCAGGCGGGCCGCCTGGGCACGATCCCCGCCCAGCCGGCGAGCGCGATCGTCCCGCAGGAGCCGCACCCCGGTCACGACGTTCTCTAGCCGTGCCACTCGCGTTCGACGCTGGTGGTCACGGTTTGCCCAGGTGCCAGCTCGCTTCAGGAACTGAGGCGGGACAGCAGCGCCTCGCCGTTGGGGCTGCCCAGGCCGGTGCACGGGTCCCAGCCGGGTCCCGCGCTGTAGGCGCCGTTGTTGCCCGACACGATGTCATTGAAGCCAGGCACGTCGGTACCCGGCAGCGCGCCCGCGTAGATCAGCGGCTGGAGCAGGCCGAACTTCTCGCCGGTGGCCTGCGCGAGCCGGGCGATCAGCCCCGCCCACAGCGGCGCGACCGCGCTGGTGCCGCCCACCGGCTCCGGATTGCCGTCCACGATGACCTGGTAGCCGGTCACCGGGTCGGCGTTGCCTGCGACGTCGGGGACGCCGCGGCCGGGCGAGGTCGCGGTGCCGGACGCGGACAGGGGCACGCCCGCGTTCGCCTGCCAGGATGGCAGCGGGTAGACGGCGCTGACGCCGCCGCCCGTGGCGCCCTCGTTGTTGGCGATCTCGTTCCAGACGACCTCTGAGGTGATCGTGTACGTGCTGGTGTTGCCGGTCAGCTCGGTGCCGCCGCAGGCGAGCGCGTGCGGGCTTGACGCGGGGAAATCGACCTGCACCGGGCCATTGGGGTTGTCCGGGTCGTCGCTGCTGCCGTTGTCGCCGGCCGCGACGGTGACCGTGGTGCCGAGCACCGCCGCGTCCGCGATCGCGTCGTCCATCGCCGTCATGCTCTGCGCCGCCCACGAGTTCTCCGGTCCGCCCCAGCTGATCGACACCACGATGGGCGCCGGGGTGGCGTGCACCGCGTCGGAGATCGCGTCGACGAAGCCCTGGTCGGTGTTGGGCGCGAAGTAGACGACCTGCGCCGCCCCGGGAGCGACCGCGCCCGCGACCTCGATGTCAAGCTCGACCTCCCCGTCGGCTGCCTGGCCGGGGGAGTTCGACCCGCCGTCCACGCCGACCGCCGTGACCGAAGGGGTCGGCAGGCCGAGGCCGCTGAAGTAGGTGCTTAGGTCGCTGGCGTTGTAGCCGCCGCCTAGCTCGATGATCGCGATGGTCTGCCCGGTGCCGTCGGTGCCGGCCGGGAAGTCGTAGAACCCGGCGACCTGCAGCGCCGTGAGCGGCCCCGGGGCCGGCGCCGCCCCGGGGGCCGCTCCCGTGTGCCTGTGGCCCCGCTTGCGGAAGTGCGGCCGGGCCTGCGGCCGGGTGTCCAGGCCGAGCACGGCGGTGACGATACCGGCCAGTTGGGCGGGCACCGACAGGCCGCCGGACCGGTACCGGTGAACGACCAGCCCGCTGCCGTCCGGGTGCGGGCTGGCGACCTGCGTCAGCGTGGTTCCGAACGCCGCGGAAAGCGCGGCGATCGTGCCGGTCACCTTCAGGCGGCGGGACTCAGGGCGCGACTCCGTCACGGTCAGCCCGTACCCGCCGAGCACCTGCGTGGCGAGTGCGACGTCGGCTGGGCCGGCGCCGTACCGCGCGCCGAGCTGGTCGGAAGTCAGCGTCTCCGGCCCGATGATGAGCTGCTCCGGCACGGCGGCGCGCCGCCGCAGGATCAGTGTCACCGTGATCGCCGCGTTGGCATTGAGGTCTCCGGCGGGCTGGGCGCCGGGCAGCTCCGATCGCTCGCTGCCCGCCAGCGGCACTAGTTGCGGCATGGGACTCCTCCCCGTTGAGTTGTCAGGTCCTACCGGAATTCTGTCGTGCCCGGGCAGCGGTTGTTCTGCTTTGGCCAATCATTTGATGACCTATCGGTAAAGGCATTCGATACCAGGGGTTAAATCGCCGGGCCGGCCCGCCGCCGGCCCGGCGGCCGGCGACCCCAGCACGAAGTCGCGTGCGGCGGCGTCACCGACGCCTCCGGCAACCGGTGACTAATGCCTCGATAGTCGTAATTGATCTATTCTGCCCACCGTGTACCACATGTGAGGGTTTAGCCACGAGAAGTGGTTGTTTCTGTCAGTATGGCGAGCGGTAGCTGGCGGGCCTTTTGCGTGGCTGTCACGCGTCCGCCAGGACGAGAGGGTCACCGTGAGCAGTTCCCCGCGGCGGGAAACCTTTCGCGACGTGTTCGCTGTGCGCGAGTTCCGCGCGCTCTGGGTTTCCCAGGTCCTCTCGGTCGGCGGCGACCGCCTGGCCCTGGTCGCGCTGACACTCCTGGTCTACGACCGGACCCACTCCGCGCTGCTCGCCGCCGTCGCCTACGCCGCGGGCTACGTCCCGTACATCGTAGGCGGGCTGTTCCTTTCCGGCCTCGCCGACCGGCTGCCGCGCCGGGAGGTGATGGTCGGCTGCGACGTGATCAGGGCCGCCATCGTCGGGGTGATGCTGGTGCCGCACATGCCGCTCGACGTCCTTGTCGCGATGTTGTACGCGGTCACGCTGGTCCAGCCGCCATTCGACGCGGCGCGGTCGGCCATTCTCCCCGACATGCTCGACGGACAGCGGTACGCGCTGGCGGCCGCGGCCATGCAGACGACGTACCGGGTGGCCCTCGTGGTCGGGGCGGCTGTCGGGGGAGTCATGGTCGCGGTCATCGGGGCGCGGTCCGCGCTGGGCGCGGATGCCGCCACGTTCGTCGCCTCGGCCCTCATCGTCGGCCTCGGCACCAGGGCCAGGCCGGTCCCGGCCGGCAGGCCGCGTCAGGGACAGCTGGCCCGCCTGGGTGCGGGGGCCAGGCTCGTGTTCGGCGACAGGGCGCTGCGGACTTTGCTGCTGCTCGGCTGGCTGGTCGCGCTCTACGAAGTCCCGGAAGGGATCGCGGCCCCGTATGCCGCACGGCTCGGCGGCGGACCGGTCGCCGCGGGCCTGCTCATCGCGTCGACCCAGGTGGGCGCGGTGCTCGTCACACCGGTCTTCACCAGCAAGATCGGACCGCTGACGCGGCTGCGCTGGATGGGCCCGATGGCGGTCACGGCGTGCTCGGTTCTCGTGCTTACCGCGGCGCGCCCGGGCCTTGGCGTCTCGATGGCGATCTTCGCGCTGTCGGGGACGTTCGCGATTTACCAGGTCGCGGCCAACACGGCGTTTGTCGCCAGGCTGCCGAACGAGCGCCGGGCGCAGGCGTTCGGCCTCGCCAACGCCGGGCTGGTCGTCGGTCAGGGGGTGGCTTTCATGGCCGCAGGAGCGGCCGCCGAGGTGATTCCTCCCTCGACGGTGGTCGCCCTCGGCGGGGGACTTGGTGCGCTGGCGGCAGGGGGCCTGGCGCTTCGCTGGCGGCGGATGTCGCCCGCCGTCGGCCGCCACTCCGCGCGGCATCTGCGCGATCATGCCTCCCACCCCGGCGGCATCGCAAAGGCACCCGTCCGCGGGGCTGATTCCCGGGCTCCGCGCCACGGGATAGCGGTGAAAAATCCGGGGCTAACGGTAAGTCAGGAGCTAAGGGCCAGGTCAAGGAGCTAAGGGCCAGGTCAAAGGGCTAGCCGAATATCCGCGCTCAGGTCCACGTGTCGCGCATGGTGCGTCATCCCTTCAGCGTAAGAAGTTTCGTCGACTGGGGGAGTTTGGCAGCGTCAGATCCAGACAGTGCGCACGGCGACTCCTCCTCACGCGTACCTTCTGTGCGTGTTGACACCTGCATTCACCCCGTTGTCTTTGGCTTGAATGCGTCTCCGAGCCATCATTACTACGCACCATTTAGCACCTTCTTGTCCTGAGATGTCGGTGAATCTGGCTGCAATAGTTACCTCGACCGGCATAGATGGGTTATGGTAGCTATACGCAGCTAGTCATTTACGGTGAGCTGCTACTACAAGGCAGACCCTGGTGTCACGCACGGAACGGTGGAAGATGCAAGCCTCGTCCCTCACCAGCCGCCTCAAAGCGGGCACGAGCGTGCGGGATTGGCCCTGGTGGCGGCTTCCGCCAATGCTTCGCTGGTACGTCGCGACTCCGCCCGTGCTGGCGCTGATCGCTGTCGGGCTCACCGTTTCCAGGACCGACTGGCGTTTGGCCGACCTGGTTAAATTCCTGCTGCTTGTCTGCTGCGGCATGATCTCCGTGGCCTGCACCCCGCGTATCGCTTATAGCGGCGGGGGCATGACCAGGGATTTCGTCACGGTGTGGGTCCTTCCGGCCGCGATCTTGCTGCCGCCCGTATACGCGGTGCTGATGCCGATACCCTTGCTCGCGCTGATCCAGTGGTGGGTGCACAGGGGAATCGTGTACCGGCGGGTCTTCACGGCCGCGACGATCAGCGTGGGCTACTTCTGCGCGGCACTGCTGTTCCGTGCGTTCCCTGCCTCGATCGCGGGCGGTTCGGTGGGCTCCGGTCTGCACGCCCTGACATGGGCCGCGGTCGTCGCGCTGTGCGAAATCGTGGGCGGCAGGGGGCACCATTTCCTGATCGTCGGCGCGGTCAAGCTATCGGATCCAAGCGCGAAGATGAGGAACCTGGAATGGAATCGCGAGGCGCTGCAGGGTGACTTCGCCGAATTCGACCTGGCGGTCCTGATTACCCTGGTCCTTGCCATTAGCCCGGTCCTCGCGGTGTTCGCGGTGCCCACGGTCCTGCTGGTCAGGCGCTTCATGATGCACGCGCAGCTCCTTGCCCAATCCCGGATTGACGCAAAGACCGGCCTGCTCAACGTCTCCACATGGGAAAAGGAAGCCGAGGGAGAGCTGTCCCGCGCGATCAGGACCCGCAGTCCGCTCGCGATTGGCCTGGTCGATATTGACCACTTCAAGTCGGTCAATGACACGCACGGCCACCTGGTCGGCGACAGGGTACTGCGAGCCGTTGCCACCGCGCTCAGGAGCCAGCTGCGCGACTACGACCGGGCGGGCAGGTTCGGCGGAGAAGAGTTCGTGCTCCTGCTCGCGCAGACCAATGAGGGCGACGCCCGTCGCGTGGCGGAAAGACTGCGCAAATACGTGGCCGCGATGGCGGTTCCGATTGACGACCGGCCTGACGCGCCCCTCGTCCGGCTGACGATCTCCGTCGGGGTGACGGCGATACCCAGCGGGGCCAGCCGGGAGCTCAGTGACCTGCTCGCGGCCGCGGACTCGGCGCTCTACCACGCCAAGCAGACCGGCCGGAACAAGGTCGCCGTGGCCGCGCCCGCCGAGGCCGGCGCCGAGCTGGGCGTCGGCCTCGGCGGGCAGGCGGAGTTTGCCCGGGTGGACCCTGCGGGCCCTTCTTTATGCCCGGCGATGTCACTCTCCGTACTCAACAGCGCACGCACAGCGCGCGGACCGGTTTGGGGGAAACCGCCGCCGGCGGCCAGCCAGCCTCGGTAAGCTCACTCGAACGCGCCAAAGCCACGTCGTTCCTGCCCGATATCGGGCAGGAATCTTGCCGCAAGACGCCAGGCGCTGCCACACTGATCATCGCCATGAACGACACACACCCGCAGGACCGGCAGGAACCGCGGTACCCGCAGGACCTGGTCCGCCACATCGCGGCGTCCACCGGGCTGCCCGAGGCGATCGCGACGCGAGTGGTGGCAGACATCGCGGCGTACTACGGCGAGACCGTCGAGGTTTTCGTCTGCCGGCGGCACGAGGAGCTCAAGCGCAAGCAGCGCAAGAACGACGAGATCTGGCCGCAGATCGCGGCCGAGCTCGCCACCCGCAGGTTCAGGTCGCCGGAGCTGTCCGGCCGGCAGCTGCGGCGCATCGTCTACAGCTGATGCGGCAAGCCGGCCCGGCACGGCCACGGCGGACCGGAAACCAGCAGGAAACCAGGAAGGGGAGCGCGCGTGTGCGGGATCGTTGGCTACGTAGGTGAGCGGGACGCGGTACCGGTGCTGATCGAGGGCCTGCACAGGCTGGAGTACCGCGGGTATGACTCGGCGGGCCTGGCCGTGGTGCACCGCGGCAGGCTGCAGGTGACCAAGACGGCGGGCCGGGTGCAGGACCTGCGGGAAAAGCTGAAGAGCAATACCAGGGCGACGCTGGGCATCGGCCATACCCGCTGGGCCACGCACGGCGAGCCGAACGAGATCAACGCCCACCCGCACACCGACACCGCGGGCCGGATCGCCGTGGTCCACAACGGCATCATCGAGAACGCCGAACAGCTCCGTGCCCAGCTCCAGGACAGCGGCGTCAGGCTCGTCACCGACACCGACACCGAGGCGCTCGCCCACATGATCGCCGCCGAGCTCGCCGCGGCCGGCGAGTGCACGCTCCAGGACGCCGTCATGCGCACGCTGCGCCGCGTCGAGGGCGCCTACGGCCTGGTCGTGCTCGACATCAAGCACCCCGACCAGCTGGTCGTCGCCCGCAACGGCAGCCCGATCGTGCTCGGCCTTGGCGAGAACGAGATGTTCGTCGCCTCGGACGTGGCCGCCCTGGTGCGCTACACCCGCCAGGTGATCTACCTGGAGGACGGCGAGGTCGCGACGATCCGCGCGGCCGACTACAGCACCACCACGCTCAACGGCGGGCAGGCCGCGAACAAGACCAAGACGCCCACGACGGTCGACGCCGACGAAGGCGACTACGACCTCGGCCCGTACCCGGACTACATGCGCAAGGAGATCCACGAGCAGCCCGACGCCCTGCGCCGCGCGCTGCTCGGGCGCCTTGACGATCGCTTCGCCACGGCGCGACTCGGCGGCATCAACCTCGATGCCCGTGACCTGAGAAGCATCAGGCAGGTCAAGTTCCTCGGCTGCGGCTCGGCGTACTACGCGGGCCAGATGGGCGCCATGGTCGTCGAGGAGCTCGCCCGCATCCCCGCCGACGCCGAGCCGGCCAGCGAGTTCCGCTACCGCTCCCCGGTGGTGGACCCGGACACGCTCTACGTCGCGGTGAGCCAGTCCGGCGAGACGATCGACACGCTGATGGCGGTGCAGGAGCTCAAGCGCAAGGGCGGCCAGGTGATCGGCGCGGTCAACGTGGTGGGCAGCGCGATCGGCCGCGAGTGCGGCCGCGGCATCTTCCTGCACGCCGGCCCGGAAGTGGCGGTCGCCTCCACCAAGGCGCTGACCAACATGGCGGTGAACTTCGCGCTGCTCGGGCTGCTGCTCGGACGGGTCCGCGACCTGTCCGCCGCCAGCGGCCACCGCGTCGTCACCGGCCTGCGCACCCTCCCCGAGCACGTCGCGCGCATCCTGGCGAGCGAGGAGGACATCGCGACGATCGCGCACCGGTTCGCCGAGGCCGACCACATGTTCTTCATCGGCCGGGTCCGCGGCTGGCCGGTCGCCCGCGAGGGCGCCCAGAAGCTCAAGGAGATCTCCTACGTGCACGCGGAGGCCTACCAGGCGGGCGAGCTCAAGCACGGCCCGCTTGCGCTGATCCAGCGGGACATGCCGAGCGTGGTGATCATCCCGAGCGACGACCTGGTGGCGAAGAACATCTCCACGATCGAGCAGATCAAGGCGCGCGGCGGCCCGGTCATCGCCCTGACGAGCACCGACATCCCCGAAGGGCTGGCCGACGCGGTCATCAAGATCCCGCGGGCCGAACCGGAGCTCGAGCCGATCCTGCTGAACGTCCCGCTGCAGATCCTCGCCTACCACACCGCCGCGAAGCTTGGCCGCGACATCGACAAGCCGCGCAACCTGGCCAAGAGCGTCACGGTCGAATAGCCGAGCCGCACGGTTCAGCGGAGCGCGCTTAAGCTGGGCAGCGCCAGGATCGCTTCCTCGGCGGTCAGCTCGATGGCCGCCGCGGCGGCCATCGCCTCGATGACCGCCGCGGGCAGGGTCTGCTCGCACCACACGACCTTGCCGGTGTGCGTGCGCCGCGCCCCCCAGCGGGCGGCGAGCTGCGACACCACGTGCAGCCCGCGGCCGTTCTCCGCGTCCCGATCCACCTGCAGCACCCGCGGCAGCGCGGGCGAGGAGTCGTGCACCTCGCAGGCGAGGCTGTCGGACTCGAGCACGAGCCGCAGGAGAACCTCGCCGTTGGCGTACTTGATCGCGTTGGTGACCAGTTCGGAGACGAGCAGCTCGGTAACCGGTATGAGGTCTTCAAGGCCCCACCGCTTGAGCGGGTCGCGGATCAGGCAGCGCGCCTGGCCGACGGACGGGAACTCGGGCGCGAGCGTCCAGTAGACGCGCTGGTCTTCAGGGATCCGCCGCAGCTTGGCGATGAGCACCGCGATGTCGTCCCGCTGGGCGTCGGAGTACACCCCGTCGAGCGAGGCCTTGCACAGGTCTTCGAGCGGCGCCTGCGGCGACCCGGGCCCGAACGCCTTCTGCAGCCGGTCGAGCCCGTCGCTGATGTCCCTGTCCTTGCTCTCCACGAGCCCGTCGGTGTACAGGACGAACAGGCTGCCGTCCTCGACGCTGAACCGCGTCGTCTCGACGAGGCCGTCGCCGACGCCGAGCGGCGGCGACGGCGTGACGGCCAGCAGCTCACTGCGGCCGTCCGGGTGGACGAGCAGCGGCGGCAGGTGCCCGGCCACGGCGAGCTCGCACTCGCCGGTCACCGCGTCGTAGACCGCGTACGCGCAGGTCGCGAAGTGCGGTTCCCGCTGGCCGAGGGCGTGCATCAGCTCGTCGAGCTGCTGCAGCGACTCGGCGGGGGGCAGCTCGAGCATCGCCAGCGTCTGGATGGCGGTGCGCAGCCGTCCCATCGTGACCGCGGCCCGCACGCCGTGCCCCGCGACGTCGCCGACCACCAGGGCCACCCGCGCGCCTGGCAGCCTGATCGACTCATACCAGTCGCCGCCGACCTCGACGAGCTTGCTGCCTGGCAGGTACCTGTGCCGCACCTCGACGGAGGACGGCGCGGACAGCCCGGTCGGCAGCATGGACCGCTGCAGCGTGAGGGCCGTGGCGTGCTCGCGGTTGTACCGCCGCGCGTTGTCGAAGAAGATCGCGGCACGGGAGGCGAACTCCATGCCCATCTCCATGTCGTAGGCGTCGAAGCGGCGGGTGCCCGGCTGCCGGACGCAGCAGAAGAACCCGAGCGTGGTGCCCTTCGCGACCAGCGGCAGCATGAGTATCGAGACGTCGGACATCAAGTCGGAGACCGGCTTGCGCCGCCAGGCCCGCGCGAGCTTGCGCGCCGCGTCCGGGGTGAACGACTGCTCGAGGACGGCCTTGCCCGACTCGATGCAGCGCACGTAGGGCGAGCCAGGCGGGTAGCGCAGGATCTCGCCGGTCGGGAACGCGGCCTGCCAGGCCGGGTCCTTCTGGTCGTGCGCGACGGCGAGCCGCCGCAGCGGGTGGCTGATGTCCGGCCCGTGCGCGGGGAACTCGTTGTCCCCGACCAGGCTCTCGAGCACGAGCAGGTCACCGGCGGTGCAGAACGCGGGCACCAGCCGGTTCATGAGCTTTTCGGCCAGGTCGCTGAAGTCGAGCGTGTCATCGATGCCCGTGAACGTGTCGCGCAGCAGCATGTCGCGCATCAGCGCGGGGTCGACGAACCGCTCGGCGCTCGGCACGGGGATCTGCAGGATGACGAACGCCGCGACGCTGCTGTCCCCGGCCTGCATCGGCTTGGCGGTCACGATGGCCTCGGCGGTTCCCCCGTTGGCGAGGGCGACTGTCAGGACGGCGTTCCCTTCCCGCTCGCTCTTGACGGCCTCGAGCAGCGTCCCGACCGCGTCCCTTTCTTTATCTCCCGAACGAGCCGGGCCGGCTCCCGCGGCCCCGCTATGTGCCTGCGCGGTGATGTCGTTTAGATGAACTCCGAGCAGGTCGTCGCAAGTGCGTGCCAGAATCTTAGGAGCCGTGCGGTCATGCTGGACGATCCGGCCGGAACGGTCGATTCCGAGAATGAGGGTTCGCACCGACGAGCTCACGGTCACGTTCACCGGCGGTGCCTTTCGGCTCACCCTTCTGCCGGTTGCCACGGGCTGCTCCTGAAGTTTCGTGCACGGTGCGCTCTTGCCAATTATGAGCTA
>JASHPP010000560.1 GCA_030038035.1 Trebonia sp. | reverse complement strand
GTTGTCCCGCGGTCCCGGCCAGAACTGGGGCTCGAGCCGGATTACCCGATTCTCTCCCCGCAGCTGTGGTGGCCGGCGGACCGGGGCTGGATGGTCATAACGATGATCGACCTCCCGTTCACGCTCATCGGCGCGTCCGCCGGGCTGGCGGCGGCGCTGCTAGCCGACACGGAGCTGGAAACCGCCGAAGTCGGCTGGCTCGATGACATCTCGGTCGCCGGAGACCACATCAACGGGTAGGCGCCACGGTTCGTTCGGGATAATTGGATTGAAAGCGGGCGTTGTCACGGGCCGGCGGCTACATGCGGGCGCTCACGTAGTAGGCGCCGCGCTCGCGGGTGAGGACGTCCCTCAGGGCGAGTGCGTGGATGGCGCGGGCCACGGTTCGTTCCGACGCCCCGTAGGTCCTGGCGAACGCGCGCACGGGCGGGAGCCGCTGGCCGGGCTTCCACTCCCCGTCCAGGATCCGCTGCTCGATCTGATCGCAAACCTGCGCGTACCGGTACGAGGGGCCGAACGCGGCGCACGCGCCGGCCGGCCGCTGCGCCAGGGCGGACTTGTAGGCCCGGAGCATGACCGCCAGCCCGTTCGGGAGCAGGTGCCCGTGCGCCAGCAGCCGGTCGGTCAGCCACGCGAGCTCGGCGAGCACCTGGTCCTCCTGCACCGTCGTCACGGCTCCTCCTCGCGCAAGCGGCCTGCCAACGCCCCCGGCCCGGTGAATTCGGTGCCGCGGGCCGGGGAACGCGGGACAAGTCTGTATTCCCGGGCGTAGCGTGCGTAAGTGGTCACAACCGGTTGTAGCGGGCACGACGCGAACTGTGCGGGCGGTGTGAGGATTGGCGCCGATAGGTGAGCGGGACCGGGAGTCGCTGAGCCTGTTCGTCGACGAGATGCGCGCCATGCGCGAGCAGCGCGGCTGGTCGCAGGCCGAACTCGGCGCCAGCGCCGGGTACAGCGAATCCCTGATCGCGATGGTGGAGACCTACCAGCGGGCGCCGACCCGCACGCTCGCGCTCGCGCTGGACAAGGCGTTCGGGGCGCCGCGCACGTTCGAGCGGCTGGAGGCGCGGCTGCGCGACCTGCCGTTCGCCGCGTCGTTCCGCCCGTTCGCGACGTATGAGGCGCAGGCGACGGCGCTGCGGTCCTTCGAGCACTCGCTAGTGCCCGGGCTGCTGCAGACCGAGGGGTACGCGCGGGCGGTGCTGTCCACCCGCCCGAACTCCACCGAAGCCGACATCGACGAGCTGGTGGCGGGCCGCATGGACCGCCAGGCCGTGCTGACCCGCGAGGAACCGCCGCCTCCGCTGCTGTGGGTGCTGCTCGACGAGAGTGTGCTGCACCGCCCCGTGGCACCGGCTTGCGTCATGCAGGAACAGCTTTTTCATCTGAACGAAGCGGCGCGTCTCCCCAACGTCACCGTCAACGTGGTGCCGTACTCGGCGGGCGGGCACAGCGGGCTGCTGGGCGCGTTTATCATCGCCGAGCTGAGCGGGCCCACGCGTATAGTGTTCATTGAGGATGCCTCGGGCGGCCGGGTCAGCGAGGATCCTGAGGTGGTGTCCGAAGTGGGACTGCGCTTCGACGCGCTGCGCAGCGAGACCCTGCCGACCGGCGCCTCCCGAGACCTGATTGCGAAGGTGGCCACAGAGAAATGGAACGCATGACCACCGCCACGTGGCGCACGTCGTCCTACAGCGGCAACAACGGCGGTAACTGCGTCGAGGCGGGCGTGGCCCGTCCCGGGCGCGTGCTGGTGCGGGACACCAAGGACCGCGCCGGCGCCGTGCTGAGCGTTCCCGCCGGCGCCTGGCGCCGCTTCACCAGCGCCCTGAAGTAGCCGGTGATCGCCCGCCGAGGCACGTCGAGGCACGTCGAGGCACGGCGTTCCGGGTCCTGAGTACGGAGCGGTCACGATCCGCTCACGCCAGGCGATGGCGTACACGATGGCGGTGAACAGGCACATCACGCCGAAGCAGGGCCAGGGCTGGAGGGAGTGGGCGAAGTGGCTGACGCTAGTGAGCTGGCTCCCGGCCTGCGTCGGCCAGAACTCGGTGACCGGGTTCCGCCACGAGCCCGGCAGCACCTGAGCGATACCGGGCAGGACGAACCTGCCGCCCGGGCTACCCCGGGATCGCCGGGCGCCGCGTGCGGGGCATAGCCGCTGATGAGGGCCTGGCCCGCGAAGAACGCGGTGAAGCAGACGGCCTCGCCCACGACGAAGGTCACCGCGGCGAAGACCAGCGACTTGGCTGCCAGCACCCGGCCTCGCTTCGGGACCGCGATCAGGCTGGTGCGGATCATCCCTGACGAGTACTCGGAGCTGATGAAGAGCACCCCGAGCACGACGATGGCCGGCGGGGCGATCGCCACCCCCACCTGGCTGACCCCGGTCGGGTCCCAGCTCAGCTTGCCGGAGGCGCTGAACCTGGCGTAGCCGCGGGCGGCGGCCGCGCTGATCACGGCCCCGAGGCCGACGCCGAGCACGACCGTCACGGTCAGCGCCCAGAAAGTCGACCGGACCGAACGGAGCTTGGTCCACTCCGAGCCCAGCACGTCGGGGAAGCTGGCTGCGCGGAAGGCCGCCTGGCACTCCACGCTCTCGCGGGTCAGTTCGATGAACGCCTCCTCCAGCGAGGCCCGGACGGGGATGAGCTCGGCCAGCGCGATGCCATGGGCGGCGGCCAGCTCGGCCGCCGGCCCTTGCCGATCACCAGCAGGTGGTCGGCGGTCAGGGCCATCTCGCTCATCAGGTGGCTGGAGACCAGCACGGCGCGGCCCTCTGCGGCCAGCGCCCGCATCAGGCTCCGGACCCAGTGGATGCCGTCGGGGTCGAGGCCGTTGACCGGTTCGTCGAAGATGAGCACGGCCGGGTCTCCGAGGAGCGCCGCGGCGATGCCGAGCCGCTGGCCCATGCCCAGCGAGAAGCCTTTCGCCCGGCGCCTGGCCACGTCCTCGAGACCGACGATGCGGAGCACCTCGTCCACCCGGCAGCGGGGGATGCCGTTACTTCGGGCCAGGCATAGCAGGTGGTCGCGGGCCCGGCGGCCACCGTGCAGCGCCCTGGCGTCGAGGAGGGCGCCCACCTCGCGCGCCGTTCGGGCCGAGGAAGCCGGTGGCCAGGCCGGGCCGGATGGAGAAAGACAGGTCGCTGACGGCCGTAGTGGAGCCGTAGCGCTTGACCAGGCCGTGGGCTTCGATCACCGCGCTACGGCGAACGGCAGGGCCATGTCGCGGTAGGGCTCCTCGGTGCCCAGTGCGCTGGCGAGATAGGTGATGCGCAGGCCGAGGTCTTCGGGCGTGAGGGCAAGACGCTCACCCTCATGCTCCTGCTCCTGCTCGTCCGCCCAGGCCTGCAGTGACTCGCCAGCGAGATGCCAGTGCACCGCCTCGTCCCCCGCATCCGGTAGCGCGACGAACGCTTCCAGGTGCGCCGGTTCGGTTCGCAGGCTCAGCTCGGAATACTGCGACGCGAGCGATTCCGCTTGCGCGGCAGGAACTGGCTTGCACCATTCGATCGGGCCATCGCTGTCG
>JASHPP010000559.1 GCA_030038035.1 Trebonia sp. | reverse complement strand
CCTGGTAACCGTGAGGCGCAGGACGGTTCCCTTGTGGACAATCTTGCCGCCCGCCGCCACGGTGCCGTTGAGCACGTTAGCGACGAACAGGTCGGTCGTGTACCCGAAGCTGACCGCCGTCATGTCCCACGGGCCGTTGATGCCGTGTCCGCTGAAGGTCTCCACGACACGGCCCGCGCTGTTGAGCACCAGCAGGCATCCGGCCTTGGCTGTCGCGGGGTTGCCGCCGACGGTTGGCAGGCTGCCGACAACCACCCAGCCGCCCGGCAGGATGTCAAGCGCGGTCGTCAGGCCTAGCCCGCCAGGGCACCTGCCGGGCAGGTTCGCGGCGCTGATCTGGGAGAACAGCGATACGGTCCCGTTCGGCGCCACTTCGACGATCGTGGTGCCCGTGCCCTGCGCGTTCGCCTTGTCGTTGAAGTTGCTGACCAGGACATCCCCGTTGCGGAGTTTGCCCTGGCTCCGCGTGACCACGGCCACGCCGTAGGGATTGAGGTCCCCGTTCTCCGGGATCGTCGAGGCGACCGTGCTGACGCTCTTGAAGCCGCCCGCGAACGAGGCTGGTGTGCTTGCCCCCGCGCCTGGCGCGAGTGCCACCCCGGCGGCGAGGACGGCGCCCGCCGCCCCGGCAGCCGCCACCAGGGTGACCCGATGGATGACCCACATGGTCTGTCCGCTCCCTCCCGGCATTCCCGGAACTTCCAGGGTTGCCGATAGCGCAGCGCAGAACGAGTGAGCGGGGACGTTCACGAACACCCAGTCGCCGGTCGTGGCAGGTGGCCGAACCGGAACAGGATGACACTCAGCTACGCGACCTATCCGGGATCACGGGCCACGTCCCTGATCGGTTCAGGCTCCCGGGCTGGCTGCGGAGCCTTGGCCGGAACTGCCCGGGTCGCGTGGGCTGTTGAGGCGGGCGAGGTAGGCGTTGTAGGCGGCGAGATGCTCGTCGTCATCAATGCTGCCGGCCTCGCCGGCGGCCGCCACTTTCGCCGGGACCGCGCCCGTACTGATCTTGTCCGCCAGGTTCGCCCGCCGCGCGGACTCAAGCCAGCCCATGCCGCCGGACGGACGGGTTTCCCGCGACCAGGCGAAGAACGTGACCATGATCATGACGAACATGATCGCGGCTCCTCCGATCCACATGACCGCGCCGCCCATGTGCACGTCGTCAAGTGCGGACGGCCCCCACGTGCGCGGCCGCAGCGGCGCGAACGGGTCCGAACTCGACGAGCCGAGCACGACGCCCGTGAACGCGTCCACCGGCATGACGATGAACAGCAGGAAGAGCCGCAGCGGGTACGACACCTTCCACCGGATCGGCTCCCGGCCGATCAGCGGGAGGAAGTACAGGTACCCCACGATGAGGTACAGCGCGTGCTCGCCGTCCTGCACCGCCGGATACCTCACCACCAGGTTCGTGAAGTTCGTCAGGTGCGTCCCCACGATCGTGGCCGTATACGCCATCGCTCCGAATGCCGGCCAGGTCAGCCAGGCCGCCGGGCGGGATCGCACGACCCGCTTGACCCGCGTGTGCAAGGGGTTGCGGCTGGCGTGCAGCAGCAGCGTTATCGGCAACCCGGCCACGAGCAGCGGCGGGGCGATCATGATCAGCATGAGGTGCTGGATCATGTGCACCCAGAACAGGGTGTCGTCGTAGGTGCCGATGCCACTTTCCGTGGCGAGCACGACGACCAGCAGGCCGCCCAGAAACGCGGCCGTCCGCAGCACCGGCCAGGGACGGGCCGGATGGCGGCGGGCCACCCGCACCGTACCCCACAGGTACAGTCCGGCCAACAGCACGGTCAGCGCGGTCACGACCGGCGCGAACTGCCACCGGGTAACAGCCTCGGCCAGGCTGAACGGCGGCAACTCCGAGCTTCCCATGCAGCCGAGACTACCCCTACACCGCGTCGTAGCGACGCGGCCGGGGTTTCATGGCACGGGGACGGCGAACGCCGGCACTCAGCCGGACGGTTTCGGCCAGCCGCACGTGATGGAGGGGTCGATCCCGACGTAGTTGAGCGGCCCCGCCGCTATCGTCAGGGCGATTGTCGCGCCCGAGCTGCAGCCCAGGTTCGTGCTACTGCTGAAATATCCCCGCTGACCTGCGGCGGCGGCTCCGATGATCAGCCAGACGAAGAGGATCAGCGTCCCCCTGGACATTTGCTCCCTCCGCCAGCTCTCAGGAAATCCGCAGATGTAATCTATGCGCGATGATAGCCCTCGATACCCCGTTTGCCGCCTTTTTACGCATCTCGCCACGCCGTAGCCGCGCCGCTTTTGCCATGCCATCTGCGCAAACGCCGTCCACCACCCTTCCGCGCATCGCGCCCTAAGCGGGCGGTCGCCGCGTACCCCGGCACCCGCCCTTGGAGGCAGACCAATCCCACATGTCCAATAAAGGCGGCGGCCTCGGGCCGTCGGGTGGATTCGGCCGTGCCGTAATAGCCGCTGTCGTGGGCGGAGTGGTGCTGTCCGCCATCGCGCGGCATGCAGGCCTGTCGACGCGGACGTCCCCGGAGTCGGCAAACGTTGCGCTTGGCAGGCAGATGGCCGCTGCCTACGGCTGGGGCGGCGGCGGGCAATGGTCGTGCCTGGACGCGCTGTGGACCCGCGAGTCGGGCTGGTCCGCGACGGCCGCCAACCCTACGTCGGACGCGCGCGGCATCGCGCAGGACATCCGCGGCTGGTCAGCAAGCTACCCCTACGACGATCCGGGCCAGCAGATCGCCTGGGGCCTTGCCTACATCCGCGGCCGCTACGGCACCCCGTGCACCGCATGGGCACACGAAACGTCGGCTGGGTGGTACTAGCGCCCCGCCAGCCGAGCCCTCAGCCGCCAGAGAGGACGACGCCCGCCGGCGTGGCGAGTGCGGCAGCCGCAGAGACGGCCGCGGGCTTTCCTGGGTTGCTGCTGGCCGCTGCGGCGATGACGCCGATCGCGATCGCGATCGCGAAGGCCAGGACGATAACGCTTCTCCTGCGGTGGGGCCTGCGGTGCGCGGGTGCGGACGGCCGCGGCCGCCAGCATGCCTGCTCCTGCCACGAACACGGTTGCAGCCTCGCCTGCCCCCACGGGTCCCGGAGCACCCGCTGTGAGTATCGGGGTGACTGGCCGTAATCCTCCCAGTGCGTCATGCCTGGTCCCTCCCCGGTCTAGAACGCCCGTGAAGCGCCTAATGCGCCCTCCCCTGCCAAGGTGGACGCGCCAGGTAACCGGACGGTGCACGACCGTGACGGTGCCGGAGCCAGAATGTAGCCGAGATGTTACGGAAAGTCCCCACCGGAGGGGAAAGCGCGGTTCGCTCGGGTCATCGGGCCGTCATATGGCCGCTCCCGCAAGGGGCTTCAGCCGACCGGTCGCCATCAGGCAGCAGCCACGCCACCGCCGGGCCCGCCGGGGACGCGTACGCCACGGGCACGAGCGCGGGCTCTTCCCACCGGCGGAGCGAGTACCCCCTCGCCTCATCGGTCCTGTCACGGCGGAAGCTGATCCGCTCGCCGCATTCGGCGAGGACGGTGATCAGGTTTTCTGGCGATGCGTTCCCGCCCCGGTCCGAGGGCTTGCGGAGCTGAATGGCATAAGGCCGGCCGAGGACCGACCTGCTGCAGCAGACGCAGGCGAAGCCGTCGCGCGCCAGCACGAGGCGCCGTACGGCCCAGGGCAGTTCTCCGGCCCGGTCATATGCTGGCAATTCCTCCCGGGATGTCGTCATACGGCCGAGCCTGGCACAAGAGTGCTGTAGTCCCCGCGCATCACTGCTAGTCCGGAGAGTCTAGGAATTGTCGGATATTTCCGGCAGCCAGTCAGGACACGGTTGCGCCGCAGGTCTTCTCGAGGGCGGCGATGTCGGCATGGACCACGGTGCCGGCTGACTCCCAGCCGGGTCTGCGGGTGGTGAGCGTGGTCGCGGCCGCGTTCAGGCTCCTCAGCGCTGCCGCGATGGGGCCAACTGCCTCCGGCCCGGTTCCGAGGTCGGTGAGCGCGGCGGTCAGGTCATCGTAGGCCCGCTCCTGCGCCGCAGCGGGCGTCATGAGGCCGTTCATGCTCCCCGCGCTGTCGCCGACCGCCGCAGCCCACTGCCCGTGAATGGCCCTGTCGTCGGCGGCGAGCATGCCGACCACCTCGGCGACAGTGCTCCCGTCGGCGAACCTGACCGTGCACGTCAGCATCGCCCGGCTGCCCGGCCGCAACGGCGCAGACTGCGAGGAGGAGGGCGAGCTGCCGCCCGCGCACCCGGCTAGGACGGCGCACAAAACGGCTGCAGTCAGCGCGGCGATGACCGGCTTGCCCACATTGGGTATTCCTTCCCGATTTCGCCTGGCTAGCACAGCGCCCGAGCGCAAATCAGGGGGTGGGGTCTCGCATGAGCCCGGGCACCTCGTCTAGCGCATTGTCGCCCGGTAGACGCGATAGGCCAGCACGCTATTCGCCACCGCGCCGGCGAGCGTCACCAGCGCCCAGCCCCAGTAGCCGTAAGCCAGCAGAATGCCGGTCAGGGCGAGCAGCCAGGCCGTGACCAGCACACGGGTGAGTATCACGCCACGCGGATGCCTGCGGTCGAAACCCGTTGCCATATTCATGATGATCTCCCCCTATCGCAGAGGTCGGCAAGAGTGTCCCTACCCCGGCGCCTGAGGAGGGACGGCCTTGCTCAGCCCAAGGTCCAGCGAGCCTCGCCGGACGGGCGGCGGACGTAGCCGATAGGCAGCGGGATTGCCAGCTCGCCCCGCTCGGCCTTGGCCAGCCTCCCGGTCAGCATCCGCTGCCGGATCAGGTACAGCTCTGCCTCGCTCATCGTCCCCTTCAGCCCCAGCAGCAGCCGGTCGTTGTATATCCCCGGGTCGTAGACGCCGTCGGGATCGGCGAGCAGCACCCCCGACAGCGAGCACAGCTCCCGGAGCTGATGCCAGTCCCGGCCTGTCCGCGCCAGGCGCGACATCCCGATCCCGGGGACGACGCCCGCACGTCCCATCGTGACCTCCGTGACGAGCCTGGCAAA
>JASHPP010000558.1 GCA_030038035.1 Trebonia sp. | reverse complement strand
GGCACCCGGGACCAGGGCACCCGGGACCAGGGCACCCGCGACAGCGGCGGGCGCGATCAGGGTGACCGCCGGGAGCCGGCGGCGGCTGGCCGCGGGCCCGCGGGAGAGGGTTTCCGTGACGACGACGGCGAGGGCGGGCGGCGCCGCAGCCGGGATCGGTTCCGCAACAGGAACCGCCGGCGTGACCGCCAGGCCGACCCGGAGCCCGTGATCGCCGAGGATGACGTGCTCATCCCGATCGCGGGCATTCTCGACGTGCTCGAGGTCCAGGGCTACGCCTTCGTGCGCACGACCGGATACCTGCCCGGGCCGAACGACGTGTACGTGTCCCTGTCGCAGGTACGCAAGTACGGCCTGCGCAAGGGCGACGTGATCGAGGGCGCGGTACGCCAGCCGCGCGAGGGTGAGCGCCGGGAGAAGTTCAACGCGCTGGTCCGGCTGGACAAGGTCAACGGGCTCGATCCCGAGAAGTCCCTGGCCCGGCCCGAGTTCGCCAAGCTGGTCCCGCTGTACCCGCAGGAAAGGCTCCGCCTGGAGACCGACCCGGGCAACATGACCACCAGGATCATCGACCTGATCTGCCCCATCGGCAAGGGCCAGCGCGGCCTGATCGTGTCACCGCCGAAGGCCGGCAAGACGATGATCCTGCAGGCGATCGCCAACGCGATCACCAAGAACAACCCGGAGTGCCACCTCATGGTCGTCCTCGTGGACGAGCGGCCCGAGGAAGTCACCGACATGCAGCGCACCGTCAAGGGCGAGGTGATCCACTCCACCTTCGACCACCCGGCCGACGACCACACGACGGTCGCCGAGCTCGCGATCGAGCGCGCCAAGCGCCTGGTCGAGATGGGTCACGACGTCGTGGTGCTGCTCGACTCGATCACCCGGCTCGGCCGGGCCTACAACCAGGCCGCGCCGGCCAGCGGCCGGATCCTCTCCGGCGGTGTCGACTCGACCGCGCTGTACCCGCCCAAGCGGTTCTTCGGCGCGGCGCGCAACATCGAGAACGGCGGCTCGCTGACGATCCTTGCCACGGCGCTGATCGAGACCGGGTCCCGGATGGACGAGGTCATCTTCGAGGAGTTCAAGGGCACCGGCAACATGGAGCTGCGGCTGCGCCGCGAGCTGGCGGACAAGCGCCTGTTCCCGGCGGTCGACGTGGACGCCTCGAGCACCCGCAAGGAAGAGATCCTGCTCGCGCCGGAAGAGCTCAAGATCATCTGGCAGCTGCGCCGCGTGCTGCACGCGCTGGAGCCGCAGCAGGCGCTTGAGCTCCTCATGGAGCAGATGCGCAAGACGCGAAGCAACGCCGAGTTCCTCCTGCAGGTGCAGAAGACCACCCTCGGATCAGACCGCTAGCAGCCAGGGAATACGTGCTGGCCGTAACCGGTTTGCGCGTCTGGCAAACTAGAAAGCCGCGACTACGCGGTACCGGTTCACGCCACGCCACCCGCTGGCACGCCCGTTGCGGCGAAGGCGACCCGGCGACCGCTTAAGGCAAGGAGCCAACCAGATGAAGCCTGAGATTCACCCGCCCTACCAGGTCACGACCGTGACCTGCGGGTGCGGCAACACGTTCGTGACGCGGTCGACCGCGCCCAACGGCGTGATCCACACCGACGTATGCTCGCAGTGCCACCCGTTCTACACGGGCAAGCAGAAGATCCTGGACACCGGCGGTCGTGTCGCGCGCTTTGAGAAGCGGTTCGGCAAGGGCGCTGTCGTCGGCAAGTCCGGCAAGAAGTAGCCCGGTCAGTAGCGCCCGTGCCGCAATAGGCGCACGGGCGCTACAGCCGTGTCAGGGGCCAGGGGCACGAAGGGACGGGCAGTCCCACGCGGGGGCATGGGGGACGGTAGTCCCCCCGCGGGGGGCATGGGGGACGGTAGTCCCCCCGCGGGGGGCATGGGGGGACGCGTAGTCCCCCCATTGGGGGGTCACCGGGGGGGCTAGGCCCCCCGGGGGTAAACAGAGAAGGGTTTTGATTGTGTTCGACAGGCTCGGGGACCTGGCGAGCGAGCGCGCCGAGCTTGAGCGCGCCCTCGCCGATCCCGGCGTGCACGCGGACCCGGAGCAGGTCCGGGCGCTCGCCAAGCGGTACGCGGAGCTGACCCCGATCGTCAACGCGTTCCGCGAGTGGCAGCAGGCCGGCGAGGACGAGGCGACCGCGCTCGAGCTGGCGCCGGAGGACCAGGCGTTCGCGGCGGAGGCCGCTGAACTCGCCGCCCGTCGCGCCGAACTCGAAGACCGGCTGCGCACGCTCCTCGTGCCGAAGGATCCGAACGACGAGCGCGACACCATCCTCGAAGTCAAGGCCGGTGAGGGCGGTGAGGAGTCCGCCTTGTTCGCCGCCGACCTGCTCCGCATGTACCTGCGGTACGCCGAGCGCCACGGCTGGAAGACCGAGGTCATCGACTCCACGCCCACGGGTCTTGGCGGCATCAAGGACGCGACCGTCGCGGTCAAGACAGGCCGCGGCGGGACGGGCGCGTGGTCGCGGCTGAAGTACGAGGGCGGCGTGCACCGGGTGCAGCGAGTGCCGGTCACCGAGTCGCAGGGCCGGATCCACACCTCGGCCGCGGGCGTGCTCGTGCTGCCCGAAGCCGACCCGGTGGACGTGCAGATCAACGACAACGACATCAAGGTCGACGTGTTCCGCTCGTCCGGGCCGGGCGGGCAGTCGGTGAACACCACCGACTCCGCGGTGCGGATCACCCACCTGCCATCCGGCATCGTGGTCTCCTGCCAGAACGAGAAGAGCCAGCTGCAGAACAAGGAGCAGGCGCTGCGGGTGCTGCGCGCCCGGCTGCTCGCCCAGGCCGAGGCCGACGCGGACGCGAAGGCGGCCGCGGAGCGCAAGGCCCAGGTCCGCACCGTCGATCGCTCCGAGCGGATCCGCACCTACAACTTCCCTGAGAACCGGATCTCCGACCACCGGGTCGGTTACAAGGCCTACAACCTGGATCAGGTGATCGACGGGGAGCTCGACGCGGTGATCGACGCGCTCGCCGCCGCGGACCTGGCGGCGAAGCTGGCCGAGCGGGAGCGCAGTGAGCCTGCTGCTCGATGAGATCGCGCTGGCCACCGCCCGGCTCGCGGAGGCGGGCGTGGACTCGCCGCGCGCGGACGCCGAGCTGATCGCGGCCAACATCCACAACGTCGGGCGCGGCGAGCTGCACACGGTGCCTGACTCGGAGTTCGACGCGAGGTTCTGGGTGGATGTGGGACGCCGGGCTGCCCGCGAGCCGTTGCAGCACATCACCGGGCGCGCGTTCTTCCGGTACCTGGAGCTCGATGTCGGGCCTGGCGTCTTCGTGCCCAGGCCGGAGACCGAGGTGATGACCGGGTGGGCGATCGACCGGCTCCGTGAGATGGACGTCGCCGAGCCGGTCGCGGTCGACCTGGGCACCGGGTCAGGCGCGATAGCGCTGTCGATCGCGCAGGAGGTGCCGCGGGCGCGGGTGCACGCGGTCGAGGCGGACCCGCTGGCCCGGAGCTGGGCGGAACGGAACATCACCAGGTACGTCGACTCGTACACCGCCGGGCGCGTGCTGCTGCATGCAGGGGACTTCGTCTCCGGGCAGCCGGCGGGGGAGGCTCCGGCGGGCCCGGGTGAGCTGGCCGCGGTTGCCGGGACCGCCGACCTCGTGGTCTCCAATCCGCCCTACATCCCGCTGGGCTCGGTGGTGCCGCCCGAGGTGGGGGAGTACGACCCGCCGGCCGCGCTGTGGAGCGGCTCGGACGGCCTGGTGGCGATCAGGGCGGTCGAACGGATCGCGCGGTGGTTGCTGCGGCCCGGCGGCCTGGTCGCCGTGGAACACGGCGCGCAGCAGGGCACGGCGGTGTACTGGGTGTTCGCCGAAGAAGCCGGGTGGCGGGACACGCGTGACAACAAGGACCTGGCAGGCCGCGACCGGTTCGTAACGGCGACCTGGCCGGGCCTGTAGAGCATAAGATTCCATGACAGGATGGAACCGATGAGCGCTCGATACGACTGCGCGGACGCGCAGCAGCGGGAAGCCGGCATCGCGGCGGCGGTCACCGCCGTCCAGCACGGCGGGCTGGTAGTGCTGCCCACTGACACGGTCTACGGGATCGGCGGTGACGCGTTCACGGCGTCGTCCGTCACCGCCCTGCTCGCGGCCAAGGGCCGCGGCAGGAACATGCCGCCCCCGGTGCTTGTCGGCAGCGTGCGCGCGGCGGCGGCGCTTACCGAGTCGCTCGGCGCGTTCGGCCAGGACCTCCTCGACGAGTTCTGGCCGGGGCCGCTGACGCTGGTGTTCCGGGCGACCCCGACGCTGAAATGGGACCTGGGCGACACGCTCGGCACGGTCGCGGTCCGCATGCCGCTGCATCCGGTGGCGCTCGACCTGCTCCGCCGGACCGGGCCGATGGCGGTGAGCAGCGCCAACCGGCACGGCTCGGCCGCGGCCACGACGGCCGGCGAGGCCGAGTCCCAGCTCGGCGACGCCGTCTCGGTTTACCTGGACGGCGGGCCATGCACGGACAGCGTGCCGTCGACAATCCTCGATCTGACCGGAACGGTGCCGCGGATGCTCCGGGCCGGGGCGCTCAGCATTGACCGGATCCGCAAGGTCGTCCCGGTCATCGACCTGCCAGGCCCGCCGCCCGAGGCGGACGGAATGAACCCGGCGGAGCCGCATCCGCTGGCCGGCGGGGACGCCGGACCCGGTTCCTGACCCGGCGCCGCCATGCGCGATTACCTGTACGTCCTGATCATCGCCGCGGTGGTGACGTACTTGCTGACGCCGCTGGTGCGGCGGGCCTCGATCGCGATCGGCGCGATGCACGCGCCGCGCGGCCGGGACGTCCACGAGAAGCCGACTCCGCTGCTCGGCGGGGTCGCGATGTACGGCGGCCTGGTCGTCGGCCTGCTCGTCGCGGAAAGGCTCAGCTACCTGAGGCAGGCCTTCCCGTCGTCTCGCACCGTCATCGGGCTGCTGCTCGCCGGCGGGTTGCTCGTGCTCATCGGGGCCCTCGACGACCGCTTCGGCATGGGGGTGATCAGCAGGCTTGCCGCGCAGGTCGCGGCGGGCGGCATCCTGATGTGGAGCGGCGTGTACCTGCCGTGGGTGCCGCTGCCCGGCGGCCAGATCTTCTCCCTTGAGCCCGACCTCAGCGCCACGCTGACGATCCTGATCGTCGTCCTCACGGTCAACGCGGTGAACTTCATCGACGGGCTGGACGGCCTGGCGGCCGGCGTGGTCGCGATCGCCGGGCTGTCCTACCTGGTCTACTCGTACACGCTGAGCAATTCGGTGGGCATCCCGTCGCAGTCGGTGCCCGCGGTCGCGTCCGCCGTGCTCGCCGGCGTCTGCATCGGGTTCCTGCCGCACAACTTCCATCCGGCGCGGGTCTTCATGGGCGACGCAGGCGCGTACCTGCTCGGCCTGCTGCTCGCCTACGGCCCGATCTCGAGCACCGCGTCGCTCGACCCGAACATCCTCATCAACTACTCGCACCTGCAGCCGGTCAACCGGTTCCCGACGGTCCTCCCGCTGCTGCTGCCG
>JASHPP010000557.1 GCA_030038035.1 Trebonia sp. | reverse complement strand
TCCCCGCCCAGCTGGGCCAGCGGCGTGAAGTAGCTGTCGTCACGCTGGTACTGCGGCACGGTGAAAGACACGAAGCTCACCGGCCGCCCGGCGGCCGCGGTCACCGCGTTCAGCACCCGGACCTGCAGTGACAGCGACTCGGGCTGCGTGAAGTGCTGGTGGCCGTAATCCCCGTAACACAGGTGCAGCCCGGCGGGGACGTCCGCGGGCACTTGATCCACGCAGCGCGCCAGGGCGGCGGCGATCGGGGCGAAGGCGTGCGCGCCGCCGGGGGCGAAAGACTCCTCCAAGACGCCGAACTCCACCGCGACATCCCACTGCACCGCCACATCGCGATGCGGGACCTGGCTGAGCAGCCGGTCCAGGTCGGCGAACATCGCCCGCTCATAGGAGCCGAGTAGCGCCTGCTGCTGCTCCGGGACGATGAAGGCGCCGATCGAGGCCAGCGGCGTCGGGTACTGAGCCTGGAACCTGACACCAGCCGGGATCACGCCCTGTTCGCGCAGCGCGGCGAAGGTCTGATACGACCTTAGGTAGATGTCGGCATAGCCGAGGTCCGGCCAGCTCACCTCCGCCGGGTCGATGCCGTCGGCCAGCCGCAGCACGGGCAGCTGCGCGTAGTCCTCGCCTGCGGCATCCGGCGGCCGCGCCGGAACCAGCCAGGGCAGCTGCAGGAACTTCTGCAGCTGGAAGAAGATCCAGCTGGCCCGGTCCCCGGTCTCCCCGTCGGGAATGCGCCGCAGGCCGGACGGCACCCGCGAGGCTATCTCGCGCATCACCGAGTCGGCATCGGCCAGGTTGACGCTGCCGTTGAAGTGGACATGATCTGGCGGCATGGCAAGCCTCCCCTCCCTTGCGCTCATCCTGCCACCCCGCAGCCTGGCGCGATAACCGCCGCGCTCGGTGACAGGGGGCGCGCCTTCTTGACCGCTCATATTATGAGACGTATATATATACCATGGCTACTATGGCTCCGGCGGCGGCTACTGATCGTACGGTCTTCCTCGCCGGGCTCGACGGTCAGTTGCACGCGGGCAGCGCCGCCCTTGCCCTTGCCCTCACGGACCTCGACGACTTCGCCGCGATCAACCGGGCCCGCGGGCGCGAGGCCGGCGACGCGGTGCTGACGGCCTGGGACCGTGTGCTCCGCGCCAACATCCCGCGCGGGGGCTCGGTGGCACGCCTGGGAGGCGATGAGTTCGCCGTCGTGCTTCCCGGCACCTCGGCTGAGAATGCCGTCGTGCTGCTTGAGGAGCTGCGCCGTCACCTCGCCGGCATGACCGTCGAGGGCGTCGCCGACGCGGTGAGCGTCTCGGTGGGCATAGCCGCGAACCCGCCGCATGGTACGACCGCCGGGGAGCTGTACCGCGCCGCCGGCGAGGCGTTGATGCGCGCCAAGCGCCACGGACGCGACCGGGTCGCCATGTACGTCGAGGAGAAGATGGTCCTCAAGAGCAATTACTACAGCAAGGCGAATCTCGAGCGCCTCGCCAAGCTCTCCTCGGCGAGCGACCGGACGGAAGCCAGTCTGCTTCGCGAGGCACTCGACGACCTGCTCGACAAGCACAAGGACGCGCTCTGATGCCGGACGCCGACGCCGTCTATTCCGGGACGCTCATCGCCGAAAGCCTTCGGGCAGGCACCGAACTGCACGGCATCCCGCTCGCGGTCACGAAGGTCTGCCGCGTGCGCGTCGACAACGAGCCGGAGCTGTGGACGCTCATCTACTTCGACGTGGCCGCGGTCCGTGCCGCCGACCTCGCCGAGGCGCTGAGCCGCGTGCTTGCGCAAACTGGCGGCTGGTACTGCGACTTCCGATCGGACGAGGAGGTATTCGTGGTCTTCAGCGATCGCGTCTTCCGATACCGGCGCGGTGACCGCGCGGCCCGGTCGACGGTCGAGGACTACGCACGCGCCATGGGCGTGCCCGAAGCCCAGCTCGACTGGCCCGGATAGCGCCCGGCAGCCACCCGTCAGCGCCGCCCAGCGTCGACTGCGCCGCCACCTGCCGTTTCGGCCTCATCTCTCGCCGCGGGCATGCTCATGCGCTGGGCTGCGGCCCGCTTGGCCCAGTGCCGCAGCCAGAGCAGGCCGAAGACCGGAAGGACGAGCGGAACGAAGCCGTAGCCGCTGCCGTAGCCGGACCACACCGTGGCATCGGGGAAGGTGGCCGGGTCGACGAGGCTCCAGGTGCCGACGGCCAGCACGCCGGCGAATTCGACCGAGCAGGACACGACCGCGATCCGGCGTGCTGTCGGGCTGCCGTTGGCGAGGGTGGCCGTGGCGAGGATGTAGACCACGCCGGCGAAGGCCGACAGCAAGTAGGCGACCGGGGCGTGGCTGAACTTCGTCGCGATCTGCACCCCGGCCCGTGCGGAAGCCGAGAGCGCGAACAGGCCGTAGACGGCGACAAGCAGCCGGCCTGGGCCTGTCCTTGTCGACTCCGGCTGCGCTGGTGCGGGCTCGGGCGGTGCGATGGGCTCAGACACGGATGACCGGCCAGATCTCGTGCAGCCGGACCATCAGCACGGCCGCGACCAGCCCGGCTACGGCGATAACCGCCGGGCCCCACCGCGATCGCTCCAGCGCCCCCCAGAACCCCGCGACCACCGGGACGAGCGGCGTGGCGATCAGGTATCCGATCAGCGTAGGCAGCCCGGCCGGGCGCCCGCCGCCGACGAGCCTGATCACGATGGTGGCGACCAGGACAAGAAGCAAGATCTCGAGCACGCCAAGTGCGACGAGCAGGACAAGGCCCATTCGCCGGTTGAGGGCGGTCATCAGCAGCGCATACCCGGCCAGCGCGAGACCGGCGACGATGATCGTCGTGGGAAGTGCACCGCTCACGGACGACATGTTACTACCTTCCGTAGTAACGGGCGTCCGCCCGCGGCCGGCCGTCGGCTGCCCGGATGGGGCGATGGGAACTGGGCAGGAGGCGCCGCGCGCGGGCAGCGCGAGCCGCGAGATCGCGGCCGGGCCATCGCGGCGGAACACTTGGCGCCCGGCTGCCCCGACCCGCTTCACGCGCCCTCACCGAGGGCCGACTGCTCAGCCGGCATGTCGTGTGCCTGGCCGGGCGAAACCAGGAGCATGACCGCTTCCTGCTCGGTCAGCGCCCGGCCGGCGGCCAGTTCGGCGGCCCAGGCCTGGGAGCTGACGGCGGCGCGCGCCTGGGCCAGGTACTGCTCCATCCTGGCGGCCTCCCGATCGGTTCGCTGCATGCCCCACTGCTTGCGGATCGCGTCCGCGGCCCCCATCAGGCGGGCCGCCCGCACGGGGTCGCGGAGGGCGGCGGTGATGGCGGCCGACAGTTCCAGGATGTTCGCGAGGAAGGGGGTGTTGCCGGAGTTCGCGACGTAGTCGAACGTGCCGGAGAGCAGGTCGCGGGCCTCCCCCGGACGGCCGGCGCGGAGGCTGACCAGCGCGAGAGACTGCCGATCCAGGGCCACGCCGAACACGTCGCCCTGCTCGGAGTCGAGCGTCAGCGCCTCCTGCAGCGCCTGGGTGGCCCGGTCGAAGTCGCCGACGGCGCTTTCCAGCTGGCCGAGGTTGGTCAGCGCCGCGGCCAGCCGGACGTTGTTGCCGATCTCGCGGGCGATCGCGATGCTTTCCTCAAGCAAGGGCCGCGCGGCCTGCGGGTCGCCGAGGTGGTGAAGGGTGATGCCAAGGCTGCTCAGTTCCCTCGCCTGCAGGTCCCGGTCGCCAAGCTCGCGCCAGATGGCCAGGCTGCGCTCGAAGAGCCGGCGTGCCGCGTCCGGCTCGCCCTGCGTGTCCAGCAGCACCCCGAGCCCGTGCGCCACCCGCGCCAGCGGTTCCCCGCCATCGGCGCGGACCTGGTCCATGGCCCGCTGCAACCATCGCCGCCCCTCGGTCGCGTGGCCGCGCTGATACCAGAACAGGGTCAGCGCCTGGACCAGCCGCAGGCCGATGACGGCCCGCTCGCCCTGGCCGGCCCCGGCTGCGGCCGGGGACTCCAGCGACCAGGCGAGCGCGGCACGCATGTTGTCAAGGTCGGCCTCCAGCCGGTCGAGGGCGGTCAGCTGCCCAGGGCCGTCGAGCTGGTCGTGTTCTCGTTCGGCGACGGCCGCGTAGTGCCCGGCGTGCCGGCGCCGCGTGCCGTCCGCGTCGTCGTCCTGCTCGAGGCGCTCCAGGGCGTAGTCGCGGATCGTCTCAAGCATGCCCATTCTCGGCTCGCCGTCGCTGCCCTCGGTCACCGTGATCAGGCTGACGTCCTGCAGCCCGGCGACCAGCTCCAGCGGGTCGGAACCGGCTGGGTCGCCGCCGGTCGCGGCCACCGCGGCCAGCGCGTTCAGGTCGCATCCGCCGGCGAACACGCTCATCCGGCGGAACACCTGCGCCGCGCCCGGGGCGAGCAGGTCGTAGCTCCAGGCCACGGTGTCGCGCAGGGTCTGCTGCCGCAGCGGCCGCCCGGCCTCGGCCGCCGCCGCGGCCAGGCCGAGGCTGTGCCCGAGGCGGGCCAGCAGGGCCCTGGGTGATAGCAGCTTGACCCGGGCCGCGGCCAGCTCGATGGCAAGCGGCAGCCCGTCCAGGCGGCGGCAGATCGCCGCGATGTCGGCGGCGTTGTCCGCGGTGACCGCGAAACCGGGCCGGACCATGCCCGCCTGCTGGGCGAACAGCCGGGCCGCGGAGCAAGCCGCCACCTCGTGCACGCCCGCCGGGCCGGGCACCTCAAGCGCGGGCACGGGGAACTCATGCTCGCCAGGGACATGCAGTGGCCGCCGGGACGTGGCAAGCAGCACCGGGCCAGGGGCAGCCTCAAGCAGCGCCGCCACCACCGCGGCGGCCCCGTCGAGCTGCTCGAGGTTGTCCAGCACAAGCAGCGCCCGGCGCCCGGCCAGGTAGCCGGTCACGGCGTCCGCGGGCTGGCCGTCCACGCTGACGTCCAGGCTGCCGGCCAGCGTCTTCCACATCACCTCGGCGTCGCGAACGGCAGCCAGCGCGACAAAGAACACGCCGTACGGGAAGGCCTGCCCAAGCGCCGCAGCGGCCGCCAGGGCCAGCCGTGTCTTGCCGACTCCGCCGGTGCCGGTGAGCGTGACCAGCCGGACCTCCGGCGCGGCGAGGGCGGCGCACAGCCGCTCCAGGTCGCCCTCTCGGCCGACAAGCGGCGTGGCCGGCGCCGGCAGGCTCGTCTGCGTGCCCAGGCTCTTCAGCGGCGGGAAGTCCGCCCGCAACCCCGGCCCGGCCAGCTGGTAGATCCGCTCTGGCGCCTCGATGTCCTTCAGCCGGTGAAACCCCAGGTCCCGCGCCGACACCCCGGCCGGCAGCCGGGGCGCCGCCAGCAGCCGCGTCGCCTCCGACAGCACCACCTGGCCCCCGTGCGCAGCCGAGGCGATCCGCGCCGCCCGGTGCACATCCATGCCGACGTAGTTGCCGTCGCTGTTGGCCGGCTCCCCCGAATGCAGGCCCATCCGGACCCGCACCGCCACGCCGCCCGGCCACTCATGCCCGGCCAGGGCCCGCTGGGCCGCCACGGCGCAGCCCACCGCGTCGCTCGCCGACTCGAACACGACGAAGAAGCTGTCCCCCTCGGTGGACATCTCCCGGCCACCCCACGCCGCGAACTCGGCGCGCAGCACGGCGCGATGAGCCGACAGCACCTCGCCGTACCGGTCACCCAGACGGCCCAGCAGAGCGGTCGACCCCTCGATATCGGTGAACACCAACGTGACGGTACCCGCGGGCAGCTGCCCCACCCCTCGATTATCACCCTGTGCCTGGCACCCGTGTCAGCAAGCTGACGGGAACGCTGTCCGCCGGGTAACCGGGCTGGGCCCCGGTGCCAGCGCCGAGCTGGTGCTGCCGCCGTGGTGACCAGACGGCCGCCGTCCCCGCCAGAAGGCATCGGCGGGGGCTGCCAGGCAGGGCACGGGTCCGTTCGGAATCGTCTTGGTCCTGATTTTGACTTTCGCTAGTACGGGCGGATCGTGCCGGGCTGCGGACCCTGCGGGGCGTGCCGCCTGGCGACGTCCTCACGCAGGCTGAAGCCGAGCCCTGGACCGCGCGGCGGCATCAGGTAGCCGTCGTGCCACTCGAAGGGCGACTCGACGAACCGCGCGTGCACCCCGTCGAAGCGCTCGATCGCCTCCATGATGAGGAAATTGGGGCTGCACAGCGACAGGTGCAGCGCCGCGGCCGCGATCAGCGGCCCGCCGTAGACATGGGGGGCGACCTGCACGTAGTGGGCCTCGGCCATGCTGGCGATCTTCTTGGCCTCCAGGATGCCGCCCACCTGGCCGA
>JASHPP010000556.1 GCA_030038035.1 Trebonia sp. | reverse complement strand
GGCGCGCGGGAACACTCTGGCGACTCAGAGCGTTGCATGATCGACGGCAGTTACCGCGTACTGGGCTCGCGTGCTAACGAGCCACTAGCAAGGGTAACGCAAGACTAAAGCAACTTTGTATGAGGTGACCGATCCATGTCTCAGGTGCGCAGGCAGACGGCGATGCTTCCCCGCCCTAACTGGGGGTGGCAGGACGCTGCCGCGTGTCGTGGCGAGGATCTGATGCTCTTCTTCGGCCCAGACGGTGAGCGGCAGCCAGAGCGGGAGATCAGGGAGCGCAAGGCCAAGGCCGTCTGTGCGAGCTGCCCGGTCCGGATTGAGTGCCTCAACTACGCCGTTGCCCGCCCTGAGAAGTACGGCACTTGGGGCGGCCTGAACGAGGACGAGCGCTCCGCGGAGCGCCGTCGCAGGATGCGCCGCGCCAACGCGGCCTGACAGTCCGCGTCCAGACCAGCGCTATCGCGAAGCTGCGAGCAGCGTCAGCACGTCGGCGTCGGTCAGCTGGCCGAATTCGGCGTACCACTCCCCCACGCTATGGAACCGGCGAGGTGTGACAAGAGTCACCACCTCGTCGGTTTCTGCTTTCAGCGCCCGCGCCGCCTGCGTGGAGGCGACCGGCACCGCGAGCACAAGACGCTCCGGGCAGCGGGCCTGCAGGGCGCGCAGCGCGGCCCTGGCCGTCACCCCGGTCGCCAGCCCGTCGTCAACCACGATCACGCGCCGGCCCGCGAAGTCCGGCGGCGGCCGCCCGCCCCGGTACACGAGGACTCGCCGCGCTAGTTCGGCCCGTTCCCTGGCGACGACAAGCGCCAGGTCGCGCGGGCGCAGCCCGGCCCGGGTCAGCATCTCCTCGTCGAAGACGGGCTCGCCGCCTTCGGAGATGGCGCCAAGGCCAAGCTCGGGCTCGTCCGGGTGGCCGATCTTCCTGGTCACGAGCACTTCAAGCGGCAGGCCCAGGCATGCCGCCACGGCCCGGCCCACCGCGACCCCGCCTCTGGGCAGGGCAGCCACCACGGTCCGTTCTGGATGATGGGCAACAGCAGCGGAGTACGGGCCTGTGCCCGCCAGCCGTTTACCAAGGAGCAGCCCGGCGGCGGCGCGGTCCGGGAACAGCAGTGGGAAAATCCCGGCCGCGCGGGGCTCAGGGAACGCGCTGGCCATGTCGGCGCGGTTATACCCGGCGAGCGCGCACAATAAATACCATGATCTGCCTCCCATGCCGCCAGCGGCACCACGAGGACTGCCCGGGCGGCACCTGGTGCGACTGCCAGCACCTGCCGGCCCGCGACGCCAGCCAGGCAGCGTCAGAACCGTCGCTGAGCTGGGTCCGCCAGGGCTAGGGGATATTTACAACAGAAAAGGGCGCCGGGCCAGGAATACCCGCGCCGCGCGGGAAGTTGCGCTGATCATGACCCATCTGGGCTGGACAGCGGCGCTTGGAATGTGTGATCCTGCTCAGGTGAGTGTTACGGACCCGATGCTCGTCGTGCGTCGGCACGTCGATTTCCTCCGTGTCCGCAGCGCCATTTGTCGCCTCGCACGCTGACCGCCGCCTATCGTTAAAGCCCAGGTTTGCTACCGTTTAACCGGGTTTACAGGGCGCGCACCGCGAGCAGCCGGGCGGCCTTTTCTTTTCTGCCGCCACGGTGGCCGTGGACGGCGCGTGCCCGCGACCGACTTCGCCGCCCAGTGCAGGAAAAGTAAGGACGCCGCATGTCTCCCGTCACCACCCGCCGCACCCGCGGCGAGGGGCAGTGGGCGCTCGGATACCGCGAGCCGCTCAACAAGAACGAGGAAAACAAGAAGAACGACGACGGGCTGAACGTCCGCCAGCGCATCATCGACATCTACTCCCGCCGCGGCTTCGACTCGATCGACCCGGCTGACCTGCGCGGACGGTTCCGCTGGTTCGGGCTGTACACGCAGCGCCGGCCGGGGATCGACGGCGGCAAGACCGCCGTGCTTGAGCCCGAGGAGCTCGACGACCGCTACTTCATGCTGCGGATCCGGATCGACGGCGGCCAGCTGTCCAGCGAGCAGCTGCGGGTCGTCGCGGGAATCTCCAACTCCTACGCCCGCGGCACCGCCGACGTGACCGACCGGCAGAACATCCAGCTGCACTGGGTCGAGATCGAGTCCGTCCCCGCGATCTGGGCGGCCCTGGAAAGCGTGGGCCTGTCCACCACCGAGGCCTGCGGCGACACCCCGCGCGTGATCCTCGGCTGCCCGCTTGCCGGGATCGACGCCGGCGAGATCATCGACGCCACCCCGGAGATCGCCGCGATCGGCGAGCGGTACATCGGCGATCCCGCGCTGTCCAACCTGCCGCGCAAGTTCAAGTCCTCGATCAGCGGCTGCGCGGCGCAATGCACCCACCATGAGATCAACGACGTCGCGTTCGCGGCTGTCAGGCATCCGGATAGCGGCGAGGCCGGCTACGACCTGTGGGTCGGCGGCGGGCTGTCCACGAACCCGATGATCGGCAAGCGGCTCGGCACCTTCGTCAGGCCCGGGCAGGTGCCCGAGGTGTGGGCCGCGGTGGCGTCGGTGTTCCGCGACTACGGGTACCGGCGGCTGCGGCACCGCGCGCGGATCAAGTTCCTTCTCGCCGACTGGGGCCCCGAGCGGTTCAGGGAAGTGCTCGAGAAGGAGTACCTGGGCTACGCGCTCCCCGACGGACCCGCCCCGGCGGCACCGGAGGGCGGGGTCCGCGACCACGTCGGCGTGCACGCCCAGCGCGACGGCCTGCACTACGTCGGGTTCGCGCCGCGGGTCGGCCGGCTGACCGGCGACGCGCTGCGCGTGATCGCTGACCTGGCCGACAGGTACGGCAGCGGGCGGGTGCGGACCACCACCGAGCAGAAGATGCTGATCCTCGACGTCCCCGGCGGCAGCGTGGACGCGCTCACCGCCGAGCTCGCGGCGGCCGGCCTGCCGGCGAAGCCGAGCGTGTTCCGGCGGCACATGATGGCCTGCACGGGGATCGAGTTCTGCAAGCTGGCGATCGTGGAGACCAAGGGACGCGCCGGCGACCTGATCGCCGAGCTGGAACGGCGGCTGCCGGATTTCACCGAGCCGGTGACGATCAACGTCAACGGCTGCCCGAACTCCTGCGCCCGCATCCAGACGGCCGACATCGGCCTCAAGGGATTGCTGGTCACCGACGCCGCGGGAAAGCAGGTGGAGGGCTTCCAGATCCACCTGGGCGGGTCGCTGCGCGGCGGCGACGCGCAGGGATCGGGGTTCGGCCGCAAGGTACGCGGCCTGAAGACCACCGCCGAGGAGCTTCCCGACTACGTGGAGCGCGTCCTGCGGCGGTTCGAGGCCGGTCGGGAGAGCGGCGAGACGTTCGCGCAGTGGTCGCTGCGGGCAGCGGAGGAGGACCTGACATGAGCAGTCCATCGGGGCGCGCGGTGCCGTTCTACTGCCCGTACTGCGGCGAGGAAGACCTGGAACCGCAGGGCGCCGCGGACGGAGAGTGGCACTGCCGCAGCTGCACCAGGAGTTTCCAGCTACGATTTGCCGGGATAGGGGCCGCGCTGTGAGCGGCCTAGGCCGTACGCTGGGCGGTCTGGGCGGTTCGCTGGGTTTGCCCGGCCAGGACGACGATGACGAGCGATACGCGGAGGATCCACAGCACATGCGCAGCCTCGCCGAACAGGCAGCCGAGGAGCTGGAAGACGCCTCTGCCGAGGATGTCATACGCTGGGCGGTCGACACGTTCGGCGATCGCGTGTGCGTCACGTCCTCCATGACCGACGCGGTGATCATCCACCTGGCCTCCGCGATCCGCCCCGGCATCGACGTGGTGTTCCTCGACACGGGCTACCACTTCCCAGAGACGATCGGCACGCGCGACGCGGTTTCCGCCGTCTACCCGGTGAACCTCGTCAACGTCACCCCGTCCCGCACGGTCGAGGAGCAGGACGCCGAGCTCGGCCCCCGGCTGTACGGGCGCAACCCGGACCTGTGCTGCTACCTGCGCAAGGTCGAGCCGCTCGAACGCGCGCTCAGCGGCTACGACGCATGGATCACCGGCGTGCGCAGGGACGAGACCGCGGCCCGCCGGTCGACCCGGGTGGTGGAGTGGGACGACAAGCGGGAGATGGTCAAGGTCAACCCGATCGTGGCGTGGACCGCCAAGCAGGTCGACGACTACATCGCGACCAACGGCGTGCTCGTCAACCCGCTGGTCTACGACGGCTATCCCTCGATCGGGTGCCGCACCTGCACGATCCGGGTCGAGCCGGGCGCCGACCCGCGCAGCGGCCGCTGGGCCGGGACGGGCAAGACCGAATGCGGCATCCACGCCTGAGTTCGGCCCGTGCCGCGGATGTGTTCCCGGTTTCTGCTGCTATAACGACGCGAACCGGGAACAAATGCGGGCGGCTGCGGCCGTCGCTTGTGGCTGTCGCGCACGGATCGCGAGATCCGCGCGCGGCCGCTGCGATCAGCGAGCTCGTCGCCCGCGTGCGGTCCCTGGCTGCCGCACGGGGCCTGGCGGGGCTTGACGTGCGCGTCGCGTTCCTCGACCACTGCGCGCCGTCGCTGCCCCAGGTGCTTGGGTCGGCGGCCGATCGGCGCGGCTGCGTGGTCGTCCCGCTGCTGCTGACCGCCGCGTACCACAGCGAGACGGACATCCCCGCGCAGCTCGCCGCGGCCCGGAAGGCGCTCCCCGGGCTGGACATCCGCTACGCGGACACGCTGGGCCCGCACCCGCTGCTGCTCGACGCGCTCGAGCGGCGCCTGGCGGAGGCCGGGTTCTGCGGCGATCGCGCCGGGACCGGCGTCGTCCTCGCGGCCGCGGGGTCAAGCCACCCAGCGGCGAACGCCACGATCGCCGCGCTGGCCGCCCAGTGGCAGCGTCGTGGCGGCTGGCGCGCCGTCGTCCCCGCCTACGCCTCCGCCGCGTCCCCGGCGCCCGCCGCGGCGGTGCAGGCGCTCGCCGGCCGCCGAACGCTCGTCGCCACGTACCTGCTCGCCCCCGGCTACTTCGCCGACAAGGTCCGCCGCGGCTCGCTCGCGGCGGGCGCCGCAGCCGTATCGGGCGCCCTCGGCGCCGCGCCCGAGGTCGCCGGCGTCGTCCTCGACCGGTACCAGGCCGCGGTCCGTGCCGAGGTTCGGGTTGTGGCGAAAGCCCAGTTATCCTGAACGGACCGTGGGGAGCGCCCAGTTAGTAACTGGCTCCGCGGGGCAAACCGAACACGGGAGCATGCCCGTACGGCTCGCGGCCGCGAACAGCCTGGCGCGGTAAAGCGGTAAAGGTGCGGTAAAGGTAGAGCGGTACAGTCGTACGCTCAGGCGGTACCGCTAGGAGGCGAATGCATACCTGGCCGGGAGCCCCGTATCCGCTCGGGGCGACGTGGGACGGGTGGGGAACGAACTTCGCCTTGTTTTCCGAGGCCGCCGACGGGGTTGAGCTGTGCCTGTTCGACGAGTCAGGCGCGGAGTCCCGTGTCGGGCTGACCGAGGTGGACGGCTTCGTCTGGCACGGCTACCTGCCGGCGATCAGCCCGGGCCAGCGCTACGGCTACCGGGTGTACGGCCCCTACGAACCCCGCCGCGGGTACCGCTGCTCCCCCGTCAAGCTGCTGCTCGACCCCTACGGCAAGGCGGTCGAGGGCGACGTGGCCTGGGACGAGGCGCTGTTCGACTACCAGTGGTCCGACCCGCGCAAGCCGAATACCGCCGACAGCGCTCCCTTCATGCCGAAAAACATCGTGATCAACCCGTTTTTCGACTGGGGCAACGACCGGCCGCCGCGCATCCCCTTCCACGAGACCGTCATCTACGAGGCGCACGTGCGCGGCCTGACGCTGCGGCACCCCGAGGTGCCGCTGCACCAGCGCGGCACCTACGCGGGGCTAGCGCACCCCGCGGTGATCGAGCACCTGAGACGGATCGGCGTGACGGCCGTGGAGCTGCTGCCCGTGCACCAGTTCGTGCCCGAGCAGGCGCTGGTCGCGCGCGGCCTGACCAACTACTGGGGCTACAACACGATTGGCTTCCTCGCCCCGCACAACCGGTACTGCAGCGCCGGGCAGCGCGGCGAGCAGGTCGGCGAGTTCAAGACGATGGTGAAGGCGTTGCACCAGGCGGGGATCGAGGTGATCCTCGACGTCGTCTACAACCACACCGCGGAGGGTGACGGCCGGGGCCCGACGCTGTCGTTCCGCGGGATCGACAACAAGGCCTACTACCGGCTGGACGACCGGGACCCGTTTCGGTACATCGACTACACGGGGTGCGGCAACAGCCTGAACGTGCGCAATCCGCACTCGCTGCAGCTGATCATGGACTCGCTGCGCTACTGGATCCTGGAGATGCACGTCGACGGGTTCAGGTTCGACCTGGCGTCCGCGCTGGCCCGCGAGCTGCACGACGTGGACCGGCTGTCCACGTTCTTCGACCTGGTGCAGCAGGACCCCGTGGTGTCCCAGGTCAAGCTGATCGCCGAGCCGTGGGACGTCGGCGAGGGCGGCTACCAGGTCGGGAACTTCCCGCCCCTGTGGACCGAATGGAACGGCAAGTACCGCGACGCGGTCCGCGACTTCTGGCGCGGCCAGCCGGACACGCTGCCGGAGTTCGCCTCGCGGCTGACCGGGTCCAGCGACCTGTACGAGACAAGCGGCCGCCGGCCCGTGGCGTCGGTCAACTTCGTCACCTGCCACGACGGGTTCACCCTCGCCGACCTGGTCAGCTACGACAGCAAGCACAACGCCGCCAACGGCGAGGACAACAGGGACGGCACCGACGACAACCGGTCCTGGAACTGCGGGGTCGAGGGCCCGGCCGAGGACCCGTCGATCCTCGAGCTGCGCGCCAGGCAGCAGCGGAACTTCCTCGTCACCCTGTTCCTTTCGCAGGGCATCCCGATGCTGCTGGCCGGGGACGAGATCGGCCGCACCCAGGCCGGCAACAACAACGCCTACTGCCAGGACAACGAGCTGTCCTGGGTGGACTGGAGCCGGGCCGCCGCCGAGCGCGACCTGCTCGAGTTCACGCGGCAGCTAGCCCGGCTGCGCCGCCGCCACCCGGTGTTCCGCCGCCGCCGGTTCTTCAAGGGCAAGGCCGACATCGCGTGGCTGACCCCGGCGGGCGAGCCGATGACCGAGGCGGACTGGCAGGCCAGTTACGCCAAGTCGGTCGCGGTCTTCCTCAACGGCGCGGCGATCACCGAGCCGGACCCGCGGGGCGACCCGGTCACCGACATGAAGTTCCTGCTGCTGTTCAACGCCGGCCCGGAGCCGATCACGTTCACGCTGCCCGAGGCGAAGCTCGGCTCGGACTGGGAGGTCGTGATCGACACGCTCAGCCCTGACGGCATCGGGGACGGCGAGGGGTTCGGGCCGAAGAGCAAGATCGAGGTCGCCGGGCGCGCCGTCGTCGTGCTGCAGTGCAGGACCTGACCTGATGCGGCAGCTCGCTGACGACGCGGCCGATCTCGACGGCCCCCGGCTCGCCGAGCTGTACGCCTATCCCCGCCCGCACTGGCTGCGCGCCAACATGGTGGCAAGCGCCGACGGCGCGGGTTCCCTCGGCGGCCTGTCCGCCGGCCTGTCGGCAGCGGCCGACCGGCGGCTGTTCGTCGTGCTGCGCGCCCTGTGCGACGTGGTGCTCGTCGGCGCGGGCACCGCGCGGACCGAGGGGTACCGGCCGGCCCGGCGCCGGCCTGAGCTGGCCGGACTGCGCGCGGGCCGGACACCGACCCCGCCGATCGCCCTGGTGACCCGGTCGCTCGACCTGGACGTTGACGCGGCGCTGTTCACGGCCGCCCCGGCAGCTGCCCGCACGATCGTGATCACCTGCGCCGCCTCCCCCGCCGCCAGGCGCGCCGCGGTGGCGCGGGTCGCGGACGTGCTCGTGGCGGGCGGGGACGCGGTCGACCTGAAGGAGGCGGTCGCCGCGCTGGCCGAACGGGGCCTTGGCCGGGTGCTCTGCGAGGGCGGACCGCACCTGCTCGGCGACGTGGCGGCGGCCGGCCTGCTCGACGAGCTCTGCCTGACGATCAGCCCGCTGCTGGCCGGCCCGGGGCAGTCCCGCATCACCGCCGGCCCGGCATTCCCCGCCCGCCCGATGTCGCTCGCGCACGTGCTGCGGGATGACGGCTTCCTGTTCTGCCGCTACCTTGCGGACAACCGTTTATCATCCCGAACGAACAGTGGCGACTGCGCCGGGAAACGCCGCATCCGCGGGCGTTCCGCGATCCGGCGGCCTAATTGCTAAGCCAAAACTTATCAGTTATAACTTAGTGTATGGAGCAGGCCGGGACCGTTCGGGATGTCACTGATGTTGCGGCGGCGGTCCGGGTCGCCGTGGGAATGCTGGTGCGGAAGCTGAGGCAGATCCCGTCGGAGGGTGAGCTGACGCTCGCCGAGACGTCGGCGCTGTCCCGGCTGGACCGGGGCGGCCCGGCCACCTCGAGCGATATGGCGAAACAGGACCGGATCAGCCCGCAGTCGATGGGCGCCACGCTCGCCGTGCTCGAGCAGCGCGGCCTGGTCTCACGCGACCGGGACCCAGCGGACGGCAGGCGGATCGTGCTGTCCATCACGGGGGCGGGGCGCCAGGTGGTGAACGACCGGCGCAGCGCGCGCACCGCGCGGATCGCGGCGGCGCTGCGCGGCGGGTTCACCCCCGCCGAGCTCGACCAGCTGATGACCGCGGCGCCGCTGCTCGAGCGGCTGGCGGAGAAGCTCTGATGGCGGATGCGCGCCCGCCCCGCCCGGCAGCCGTCAAGCCCGACCGGTACGCGTGGATAGCCCTCGCGAACACGACCGCGGCCATCTTCATGGCGGCGGTCGACGGCTCGATCGTCATCATCGCGCTGCCCGCGATCTTCCGCGGCATCCACCTGGACCCGCTGGCGCCTGGCAACATCAGCTACCTGCTGTGGATGATCATGGGCTACCGGCTGGTCCAGGCGGTGCTGGTGGTCACCGTCGGGCGGCTCGGCGACATGTACGGGCGCGTGAAGATCTATAACGCGGGTTTCGTGGTCTTCACCATCGCCTCGATCCTGCTCTCGTTCGACCCCTTCCGCGCCGGCGGCGGGGCGATGTGGCTGATCGGCTGGCGGGTGCTGCAGGCCACCGGCGGGTCCATGCTGATGGCGAACTCGGCCGCGATCCTGACCGACGCCTGGCCAGCCGAACGCCGCGGCTTCGCCCTGGGCACCAACCAGATCGCCGCCCTGGCCGGCCAGTTCGTGGGCCTGGTGGCCGGGGGCCTGCTGGCGGCCATCGACTGGCGCGCGGTGTTCTGGGTCAACGTGCCCGTCGGCGTGTTCGGCACGCTGTGGGCCTACCTGCGGCTCAAGGAGAAGGGGGAGCGTCACCGGGCGCGCATGGACTGGTGGGGCAACGTCACCTTCGCCCTGGGCCTGGGCGCGGTCCTGGTCGGTGTCACCGTGGGCATCCAGCCTTATCACGGCCACGCCATGGGCTGGACCAGCCCTACGGTGATCGGCCTGCTGGCCGGGGGCCTGCTGCTCCTCCTCGGGTTCTTCGTCATCGAGAGCCGGATCGCCGAGCCCATGTTCCAGCTTGCCTTGTTCCGGATCAGGGCGTTCACGGCCGGGAGCATCGCCAGCCTGGTCGTGGCCATCGCCCGGGGCGGCCAGCAGTTCATGCTGATCATCTGGCTGCAGGGCATCTGGCTGCCGCTGCACGGCTACAGCTTCAGCCAGACCCCGCTATGGGCGGGCATCTTCCTGCTGCCGCTGACCGCCGGGT
>JASHPP010000555.1 GCA_030038035.1 Trebonia sp. | reverse complement strand
AGCAGGTTCGAGTGGGGGCTGCTGACCGACGTCCAGCCGCCGGAGCTCGAGACCCGCATCGCCATCCTGCGCAAGAAGGCGGTCCAGGAGGGGCTGCACGCCCCGGCCGATGTCCTGGAGTACATCGCCAGCAGGATCTCCACGAACATCAGGGAGCTGGAGGGGGCGCTGATCCGGGTCACCGCGTTCGCGAGCCTCAACCGCCAGGGCGTCGACCTGCAGCTGGCCGAGATCGTGCTCAAGGACCTCATCCCGGAAACCCAGGGCCCGCAGATCAACGCGGCCACGATCATGGGGCAGACCGCCGCGTACTTCGGCCTGTCGATCGAGGACCTGTGCGGCACGAGCCGGTCCCGGGTCCTGGTGACGGCCAGGCACATCGCCATGTACCTGTGCCGGGAGCTGACCGATCTGTCGCTGCCCAAGATCGGCCAGCAGTTCGGCGGGCGCGACCATACCACGGTGATCAACGCGGACCGCAAGATCCGCTCGCTGATGGCCGAGCGCCGCTCCATCTACACCCAGGTAACCGAGCTCACCAACCGCATCAAGCAGCAGGCGCGGACCTCATGAACACCGATAGCCAGCGCTGTGCACACAGCATGTGGATAAGACTGTGGACGGGCGCGGGAGAACCGGGGACAAACGGTGACTAACACGGGAACAGCCGCGGCGCATGCACAGGACCGGGCCGGCAGTCCCCGGCCCCGGCACCGCGACGGTGCACAAAATCGCCGCTGCCACCTGCGCGAACGGCTGTTTTCCCGGAATCCACCGCCCCTATGACTACGACTCTTTTCTAGCTAAACAAAAGCCAGGACAGCGTAGGCTCGGGGCAGCCCTGAGGATAAGCCGGCGCCACGGACATACCCCCGCGCAGGACACAGCACAAAATCACCGCCGAGACCGGCAGGAGGCAACCCGTGAAGCTCGAGGTTGAGCGTGACCCACTCGCTGAGGCCGTCGCATGGACCGCCCGCGCACTCCCGGCGCGCCCGACGGCCCCCGTGCTGGCCGGCATGCGGCTGGAGGCGGGCAGCGAACTGATCCTGTCCACCTTCGACTACGAGGTCTCCGCCCAGGCCACGATCCCGGTGGCCGCCGACGAGCCCGGCACCGTGCTGGTATCTGGCCGGCTGCTCGCGGAGATCGTCCGCAGCCTGCCCGCCAAGCCGGTGGACCTGTCCACCGACGGCACGCGCACCACCCTGCGCTGCGGGAGCGCCACCTTCACGCTCATGCTGCTGCCCGTCGAGGAATACCCGACGCTGCCGGACATGCCGCAGACCACCGGCAAGGTCGGCGCCGACGCGTTCGCCTCGGCGATCGGCCAGGTCGCGATCGCGGCCGGGCGTGACGACACGCTGCCCGCGCTGACCGGCATCAGGATGGAGATCAACGGCGATATGCTCACGCTGATCGCCACCGACCGGTACCGGCTCGCGGTCAGGGAACTGCGCTGGAATCCGGTCGGCACGGGCCTCGACACCGCCGTGCTCATCCCCGCCCGGGTGCTCAGCGACACTGCGCGTGCGCTGACCAACGGCGCGGAGGTCTCGGTCGCGCTGGCCACGGCCGACAGCGGCGCCGCTGACGGCATCATCGGCTTCGAGGGCGCCGGGCGCCGCACCACCACCCGGCTGCTGTCCGGCGAGTACCCGCGCATACAGCAGCTCCTGCCCAGCGAGTTCTCCGCTGTCGCCGAGCTGCCCACGGCGCCGTTCGCGGACGCGGTCAAGCGGGTCGCGCTCGTGGCCGAGCGGAACAGCCCGATCCGCCTCACGTTCACCGCCAGCGAGGTGCTCCTCGAGGCGGGCACCGGCGACGAGGCGCAGGCCAGCGAGGCGATGGGCACGTCCTACGACGGAGAGGACATGCAGATCGCCTTCAATCCGCAGTACCTGCTCGACGGCGTCGGCGCGATCGACTCCGACATAGCGAGGATCTCGTTCACCACGCCGACGCGGCCCGCCGTGATCACCGGCAAGGGCGAGGCGCAGCCCGACTACCGCTACGTGCTGATGCCGATCCGTTCTGCTGGCTAGGAGCGGGCCAGCGGACGGCGGAGCCAGTACGCTCGAAGACGTGCATCTCACCCGGCTGGCCCTGGAGGACTTCCGCTCGTACCCCAGCGTGGACGTGGCGCTGCAGCCGGGCGTGACGATCTTCAGCGGCCCGAACGGCGAGGGCAAGACCAACCTGGTGGAGGCCGTCGACTACATCGCGACGCTGGCCAGCCATCGCGTGGCGCATGACGCCCCGCTGGTCAGGACCGGTGCGGAGCGGGCGATCATCCGCGCGAACATCCGCGGCGGGGCCCGCGACGCGCTCGTGGAGATAGAGCTGAACCCGGGCCGCGCGAACCGGGTCCGGCTCAACCGCGTGCCGCTTGCCAGGCCGCGCGAGGTGCTCGGGGTGCTGCGCGCGGTGCTGTTCGCGCCCGAGGACCTGGCCCTGGTCAAGGGAGATCCTGGCGACCGGCGGCGGTTTCTCGACGACCTGCTCGTGGCGATGGCCCCGCGGTACGCCGGGGTCCGCGCCGACTACGATCGGGTGCTGCGGCAGCGCACCGCGCTGCTCAAGTCCGCGGGCCCGAAGGCCGGCCGGAGCGGGAAGACAGTCACCCGTGAGACTGTGATGAATACGCTGGACGTGTGGGACGCGCACCTGGCACGGGCCGGTGCGGAGCTGCTCGTCGCCAGGGAGCACCTCGTGGCCGCGCTCCGTCCGCACGTGGAGCGCGCGTACACCGCGGTAGCAGCCGAGCGCGGGCCTGCCACGATCGAGTACCGGCGCTCGTTCGGTGGAGAAAGCCGGGATCGTTCGGGAGAGGATGAGGACACCGGCCACGCACGGCGGGTGAGCGCGGCGGCCGGGGAGCTGCGCGCGGCCCTTGCCGAGGTGCGGGAGAGCGAGCTTGACCGGGGCGTGTGCCTGGCCGGACCGCACCGCGACGAACTGGACCTGGCCGTGCGCGGGCTGCCCGCGCGCGGCTACGCCAGCCACGGCGAGTCCTGGTCGCTGGCGCTGGCGCTGCGGCTGGCCAGCTTCGACCTGCTGCGGGGCGGGCCCGGGCGGGAGGACCCTGTGCTGCTGCTCGACGACGTGTTCACCGAGCTTGACGCGGGCCGCAGGGACCGGCTGGCCGCCCTGGTGCGGGGGGCGGAGCAGGTGCTTGTCACCGCGGCGGTTCCCGCCGACGTGCCGCCGCTGCTCGGCGGCGCTCGGTTCAGCGTGTCGGGCGGTGCGCTCGCCCCGTACGGCGATGCGTCCTGACCCGGACCGGGTCCGGCTGGCCGCCGAGGCGCTGGCGCTGGCGCGGGCGGACGCGTGGGCAAGGGGTGAGCGGCCCCAGGGGCCAGCGGGGTTCGGGGGGACGGGTGGTTCCCCCGAGCGGGGGGTCCCCGGGGGGTCGTCCCCCAGGGGAGATGCCGAACGGCCCAGGCGGGAGGATCCGCAGCCGCTCGGCACCGCCCTGGGCGGGCTGCTGTCCGCACGGGGGTGGCGGCAGCGGGCTGCGGTGGGCGGGGTGTTCGGCGGCTGGGCGGAGATCGTCGGCCCGCAGCTTGCGGCGCATACCAGGCCAGAGTCCTTTGCCGACGGGGAGCTGGTGGTCAGCGCCGACTCTGCCGCGTGGGCGACCCAGGTGCGGCTGCTGGCACCGCAGCTGCTTCGGCGGCTCGCCGAGGAGCTTGGCGCGGGAACAGTCCGCCGGGTCCGGGTCAGGGGGATCGACGGGAGGCGGACAACCCAGGGGCTAACGGGCCCCGAGAGTCCGTAACCACAGCTAAAATGGAAGGTGGTCATGCGGGCAGGACTGCCGGTGGTCGCGGCCCTAGGCGGCCGTATGACCGCAGCGCGGTTCGGGCTTGGCTGATCGCAACGCCGATTGCCCGGTCGCCGGGGGCCGGGGCGCTGCCTGATGCAGGATGGAGTTTCATTGTCGTACGATGCGCGGTCGATCACGGTACTTGAGGGCCTTGAGGCCGTCCGCAAACGTCCGGGCATGTACGTCGGCTCGACGGGTGAACGGGGACTCCACCATCTGGTCTACGAGGTTGTCGACAACTCGGTCGACGAGGCCCTGGCCGGCTATGCCGACGATATCGAGGTAACCCTGCTGGCCGACGGGGGCATCCGGGTGCGGGACAACGGGCGCGGCATCCCGGTGGACGAGCACCCGGTGGAGAAGCGGCCGGCGCTCGAGGTGGTGCTGACCACGCTCCACTCGGGCGGCAAGTTCGACGGCAAGTCCTACGCCGTCTCCGGCGGCCTGCACGGCGTCGGGGTGTCGGTGGTGAACGCGCTGTCGAGCAGGCTCGACATGGAGGTCCGCAGGGACGGGTACGTGTGGTCGCAGTCCTACGCAGGCGGTGACCCGGTCACGCCGCTCGCCCGTGGCGAGGCCACGCCCGAGACGGGAACGATAACGACGTTCTGGCCGGACCAGTCGGTCTTCGAGACCACCGAGTGGTCGTTCGAGACGCTGTCCCGGCGGCTGCAGGAGATGGCGTTCCTCAACCGCGGGCTGCGGATCACGCTGACCGACGAGCGGTCGCGGGCGGTCGCCGACGATGACGACGCCGACGCCGCGCCCGGCGCGGCCGTCGGCAAGGCGCGCACGGCGGTCTACCAGTACGCGGGGGGCATCGCGGACTTCGTGCGCTACCTGAACGCGTCCAAGGAGCCGGTGCACGGCTCGGTCATCGAGTTCGCTGACGAGATCGAGGGAATGTCGGTCGAGATCGCGATGCAGTGGACCTCCTCGTACACCGAGTCCGTGCACACGTTCGCGAACACGATCAACACGGCCGAGGGCGGCACCCACGAGGAAGGGTTCCGCGCGGCGCTGACGTTCGTCGTGAACAAGTACGCCCGCGATCAGAAACTGCTGAAGGACAAGGAAGCCAACCTCACCGGCGAGGACATCCGCGAGGGCCTCACCGCCATCGTCTCGATCAAGCTGGCCGAGCCGCAGTTCGAGGGACAGACCAAGACCAAGCTCGGCAACACCGAGGCCAAGTCGTTCGTGCAGCGGGTGGCCAACGACCGCCTGCGCGACTGGTTCGACCGCAACCCGGGCGAGGCCAAGGAGATCATCAACAAGGCGAGCCAGGCCGCCCGGGCCCGGATCGCCGCGCGGCAGGCGCGGGACCTCACCAGGCGCAAGTCCGCGATGGAGTCCAACGGGCTGCCAGGCAAGCTCGCGGACTGCCAGTCCACCGACCCGGCGCGGTCCGAGATATACGTGGTCGAGGGAGATTCGGCCGGTGGTTCGGCGAAGGGCGGCAGGAACCCGCAGTTCCAGGCGATCCTGCCCATCCGCGGCAAGATCATCAACGTCGAGAAGTCGCGGATCGACCGGGTCCTGAAGAACACCGAGGTGCAGTCGCTGATCACCGCGCTCGGCGCCGGCATCCACGACGAGTTCGACATCACCAAGCTCCGCTACCACAAGATCATCCTGATGGCGGACGCCGACGTGGACGGCCAGCACATCCGGACGCTGCTGCTGACGCTGCTGTTCCGGTTCATGAAGCCGCTGATCGAGGTCGGCCACGTCTACCTGGCGCAGCCGCCGCTTTACAAGATCAAGTGGTCCGAGCGCGGGGTCGATCCTGACTACGCGTTCTCCGACACCGAACGGGACCGTGTGATCGAGGCGGGCATCGCTCTCGGGCGGAAGGACCCGCGGCCGCGCGACGGCGTGCAGCGGTTCAAGGGCCTTGGCGAGATGAACGCCGACGAACTGTGGGAAACCACGATGAACCCGGCGCGGCGCGTGCTGCTGCAGGTGACGCTGGACGACGCGGCGCAGGCGGACGAGCTGTTCAGCGTGCTGATGGGCGAGGACGTCGAGTCCCGCCGGTCGTTCATCACCCGCAACGCCAAGGACGTGCGGTTCCTGGACATCTGACGAAGCGGTGCCGGCCAGCCGGCACCGCGTTCGGCGCGCCGATTACCGAGGGATAGCAAAGTGACGGAAGTGACTGACCTGCCAGCCGATGGCGGCGGGCACGACAGGACAGAACCGGTCGACATCCAGGTCGAGATGCAGCGCAGCTACCTCGACTATGCGATGTCGGTCATCGTGGGGCGGGCGCTGCCTGACGTGCGCGACGGCCTCAAGCCGGTGCACACCCGCATCCTGTACGCGATGTTCGACGGCGGGTACCGTCCCGACCGGGGGTTCTTCAAGTGCTCCCGGGTGGTCGGCGACGTCATGGGCCAGTACCACCCGCACGGGGACAGCGCGATCTACGACGCGCTGGTGCGGATGGCCCAGCCCTGGTCGATGCGGATGCCGCTGGTCGACCCGACGGGCAACTTCGGCTCCCCCGGCAACGACCCGCCTGCCGCCATGCGGTACACCGAGTGCCGCCTCGCCCCGCTGGCGATGGAGATGCTGCGGGACATCAACGAGGAGACCGTCGACTTCCGGCCGAACTACGACGGCCGTTCCGCCGAGCCCGTCGTCCTTCCGTCGCGCTTCCCCAACCTGCTGGTCAACGGCTCCGAGGGCATCGCCGTCGGGATGGCCACCAAGATCCCGCCGCACAACCTGCGGGAAGTGGCGGCAGGCATCCAGTGGTACCTGGAGAACTACGAGCGCTTCGAGGTGCCGGCTCCCGACGCCCCGGCTGGCGGCCTAGCCGAGGAGGAAGCCGAGGAGCTGCGGCGCGCCGTGGCGACTGAGCTGCTCGACGGGCTGATGGAGCGGATACCTGGCCCGGACTTTCCCACCCGGGGCCTGATCGTCGGCCGCCGTGGCATCCGGGAGGCGTACCGCACCGGGCGCGGCTCGATCACGATGCGCGCGGTCGTCGACGTCGAGGAGATCCACGGCCGGACCTGCCTGGTCGTCAAGGAGCTGCCGTTCCAGGTCAACCCGGACAACCTGGCCGCCAAGATCGCCGAGCTCGCGCGGGACGGCCGGCTGACCGGCATCGCGGACCAGCACGACGAGAGCAGCACCCGGACCGGCCAGCGGCTGGTGATCGTGCTCAAGCGGGACGCGATCGCCAAGGTCGTGCTGAACAACCTGTACAAGCACACGCAGCTGCAGGACACGTTCGGCGTGATCATGCTCGCGCTTGTCGACGGGGTGCCGCGCACCCTCCGGCTGGACCAGATGATCCGGTACTGGGTGGCGCACCAGCTCGAGGTCATCGTCCGCCGCACCCAGTTCCGGCTGCGCAAGGCCCAGGAACGGCTGCACATCGTGGCCGCGCTGCTGGCGGCGATCGACGCGATCGACGAGGTGATCGCGCTGATCCGGGGTTCCGAGTCCGCGGCGGTCGCGCAGACCGGGCTGATGGCGCTGCTTTCTATCGACGAGATCCAGGCCCGCGCGATCCTCGACATGCAGCTGCGGAAGCTGGCCGCGCTTGAGCGCCAGGAGCTGACCGACGAGCGCGACGACCTGGAGATCAAGATCGCGGACTTCGAGTCGATCCTCGCCTCGCCGCCGCGGCAGCGGTCGATCGTGGGCTCCGAGCTCGCCGAGATCGTCGCCAAGTTCGGCGATGACCGGCGCACCGAGATCATCGCCTACGACGGCGAGGTGGCCGACGAGGACCTGATCGCCGAGTCCGACATCGTGGTCACGATCACGCACGGCGGGTACGCCAAGCGGACGAACACCGACCACTACCGGGCGCAGCGCCGCGGCGGCAAGGGCGTGCGCGGTGCGGCGTTGCGGTCGGACGACATCGTGGACCATTTCTTCGTCACCTCGACCCACCACTGGATCCTGTTCTTCACGAACAAGGGCCGGGTCTACCGGGCCAAGGGGTACGAGCTGCCCGACGCCGGCCGGGACGCGCGCGGCCAGCACGTGGCGAACCTGCTCGCGTTCCAGCCGGACGAGCGGATCGCCGAGGTGCTGGCGCTGCGCGACTACCAGGTGGCGCCCTACCTGGTGCTCGCCACCCGGTCCGGCCTGGTGAAGAAGTCCCGGCTAGGTGAGTACGACTCACCGCGGGCCGGCGGCCTCATCGCGATCAACCTGCGCGAGGACGACGAGGTGATCGGCGCTTCGCTCGTCTCCCCGGATGAGGACCTGCTGCTGGTCAGCAAGGGCGCGCAGGCCATCAGGTTCCCGGCGGACGACGACCAGCTGCGCCCGATGGGCAGGGCGACCTCCGGCGTGATCGGGATGCGGTTCAACGGGGGCGACCAGCTGCTCGGCATGTACGTCGTGCGCGACGGCGAAGACGTCCTCGTCGCCACCGAGGGCGGGTACGCCAAGCGCACGCCCGCCGGCCAGTACCCGGTCAGGAACAGGGGCGGGTACGGCGTGATCACGGCGCGGATCGTCGAGGACCGGGGCGGCCTGGTCGGGGCGCTGCTGGTCGGCCCGGAGGACGAGGTGTTCGCCATCACGTCGGCGGGCGGTGTCATCAGGACCCGCGCCAGCGAGGTGAAGCAGTCAGGGCGGCAGACGATGGGGGTGCGGCTGATGAACCTCGCCCCCGGGGACACCGTGGTCGCGCTGGCGCGCAACGCCGAATCGAACGACGCCGCGGACGTCGGCGAGGCTCCGGATCCCGGCGATGGCGGGGAAGCCGGTGATAGCGGAGAATCCGGTGATAGCGGAGATGAAGGCAACGCGTAGGGGGACATTGGCGTCTGAGATGTAGCGGGCATTGGGCTTACCCGGAGGGGCGGGCCCGCCCTGCAGTCGGTGGTTCCAGGTCTGGCGACAGGCAAACCGCGCTCAGTCGGATAGTCTCGGCTGACATACAAAGGGACACGATTGGGAACCGAGGAGGACGGCGTGGACGAGGTGGGTCGAGCTACGGAACCGTCCCTTGCAGTTGCGCCGCCAGGCCGGGATGCCGACCCGGGCAGGGAGACCGCTGAATCGATCCCCGACAATGGGGTCATGTCTTCATCACCGATGCGACCGGCATCGTCACGGTCAGCATCATCGGGCGCTGGCTCGTCCCGCTCTGCCCCGTCCCGCCCGGGCTCGCCACGCCCGGCAACCCCGGCGGGCGCGACCGCGGATTCCGCCAGCCTGGGGAGCGCCAACGGTGTTGCTGAGAGCGCCGCCGCCGCGGCTGACGCCGCTTCGGCCAGCGCCGCTGCCGCGGCGGACCCCGCCGTTGTGCCCTTCCCCGCGGACACGATCGGCAGGCCGAAAGGCAGCGACCGGCCCGGCGACGCGGCGGTGTCAGCCGACGCCAAGCCGGACGGCGCACGGCCGGGGGGCGGCTACAGGCAGGCGGCAAGCAACTGGTTCGCCCGGCCTGCGAAGGGCGACTCGCCCGGCACGGACCAGGCGGTGCACGCCGCCGACGGCGCCGACGGGTCCGTGTTCCTGTCCGGTGATCGCAGGCCGTCGCCGTCCTTCACGCCCGCGCCTGCCCAGCCTCCGGCCGCGCGGTCTGCCGGGCCCTCTGCCGCGCGGTCTGCCGGGCCGTCGGTGCGGGCTTCGAGCATGCCGTCGGCCCAGCCTGCTGTGCCGCCGCCCGCTGTGCAGCCCGCTGTGCCGCCTGTGCAGCCTGCTGTGGCGCCGCCGACCAGGGCCGCCAGCATGCCGTCGGCCAGGTCTACCGGGCCGCCAGGGCAGGCGCAGGTCCCCTCCGCCGCGCCGTCCTACTCCGGAGCTGCCTCGTCCGCCCGGCCGCTGTACAACCCAGCGGGCTTCCCGGGGCCGGCGGCGGTTTCAGGGGCGGCCTACCCGGCACCCGGTCCGCCCGGTCCGCGGTTCGCCGACCCCGCCCCTGGCGGGGCTCCTGGCGGGATGCCCGGCGCCGTTCCTGGCGGGATGCCGGGGGCGGTGGGGTCGGCGTCCGCCGCCATCGGTGCCGCGGCGCCCGGTGCGTCCGGGTTTTCGGCCGGCGGGGTGTCCGCGGCCGGCGGGGCCGCCGTCGGGCTGGCCGGCTATACGAGCTCGGTTGCCGGCGCCTGGCAGAACCGCACGGCAAGCGGGAGGGGGAAACCGGATACCCCTGTCCGGCGTTCCCCCCGGCGGCAGGCCCACCTGACCCTGGCGCGGGTGGAGCCCTGGTCGGTCATGAAGTTCAGCTTCGTCGCATCGGTTGTGGCGTTCATCATCTTGTTCGTGGCGGTCGCCCTGCTGTACATGGTGCTTGACGCCCTCGGCGTCTTCACGTCGCTGCAGCACACGGTGTCGAGCATCACCTCCAGCCAGAGTTCTGCGGGCACGAACATCTCGACCTGGTTCTCGGCGTCAAGGATCCTGGGTTACACCGGCATGCTCGGGGCGTTTAACATCGTCCTGATCACCGCGATGTCCACGATCGGCGCCGTGATCTACAACCTGATCGCACGCACGATCGGCGGCATCGAGGTCACCCTCAGGGAGACCGACTAGCGATGCGAGCAGTGAACGGGATGCGGTAAAGTAACGCAGTCGCCGTCGCGGGAGCCTGGAGCCCTCGCTCCGCGCTGCAATCCCTGGGGGTATAGCTCAGTCGGTTAGAGCGCGTCCCTGATAAGGACGAGGCCCGTGGTTCAAGTCCACGTACCCCCACCAGACTCGCGGCTGTAGTGACTAGAGCCAAGATCTCGCCGGCCGGGCGGTAGGCTATCGACCGGGCACCAAGGCTCACGGTGCCCGCATGGTTCGCATTCGAGGTTGGAGGGTCCGGGGCAGTGAAGAAGCTGTTCATCCTTGTAGCCCTGCTGGTGCTCGGCGGCTTCGCCATCTGGCGGAAGGTCCAGGCGCAGCGTGCCGACCTCGACCTGTGGAGCGAAGCAACCGCACCCGACGACTACTGAAGCCATGATGGGCGACACTCCCGCTGTGTCGCTGGTCTGCTGTGACCTAGCGAGCATTGTGATCGGCAACTCTGTCGTGGAGCGCGCCTTCGCCGAGGCGATCGCCACGCAGGGCATCGTGACCGGGACAGAGGCCTACGTTCGCTCCATGGTCCGGTTTGACCGGTCTCGGGGACGTCCGCCCGCCGACGTGATGCGCGAGCTCTTCGAGCGCGACGAACCGCGGGCGCAGGCGGCGTCGCTGGCCTTCGACAGGTCGTTCCGCGCCGCGGTCGAAAGATTCGGCGTGACAGCGCCGCCGGACGCGATCGCGGCATTGAGCAAGATCGCCGGGTCTGGTGCGAACATCTGCCTTCTTTCCGCACTCTCGCGCGGTGCGTCCAGCGAAGTACTCGGCAGCCTCCGGCGGCAGGGCCTCGCGGACCTCGTCCTCTGTGCGGACGACACGCCGCGCGGTTTCCCGTGGCCTGACCCCGTGCTCACCGCGATGCTCCGGCTGGGGACCGGTGACGTCCGGGAGGTGGCAATGGTCAGCTCGACGGAGAACGGCGTCTTGTCCGGGCGGCGCGCGGGGGCACGGATCGTGGTCGGGGTGGCAAACGATCCCCACCAACTCGCGGCCCTGCGGCGCGCGGGGGCCACACATGTGCTTGACAGCCTCGGGGAGCTTCCCGACCTGGTCATCGCGGGAGCGTGATCGGCGCCGCTGTAGCCGCGGCCACCTAAACTCGTTACCATGCCTGAACTGCCGGAAGTGGAGGCGCTTGCCGTCTTCCTGCGCGCCCGCGCAATCGGGCATGTTATAGCCCGCGCCGAGGCAGCCTCGTTCGCCGTGCTCAAGACGTTCGACCCCCCGCTGTCCGCGCTGCAAGGGCAGACGATCGGCGAGGTCGGGCGGCACGGGAAGTTCCTTGACCTGTCCTGCGGTGACCTGCACTTGGTCATCCACCTGGCGCGGGCGGGCTGGCTGCGGTGGCGCGACGACCTGCCGGACAAGCCGGTGCGCCCGGGCAAGAGCCCGTTGGCGTTCCGGTTGGCGCTAGACGACGGGTCAGGCTTCGACCTCACGGAGGCCGGCACGCAAAAGCGCCTGGCCGTTTACCTCGTCCGTGATCCGCAGCAGGTTCCTGGCGTCGCGACGCTCGGACCTGAGCCGATGGCCGATGACTTCACGGTGGAGTCGCTAGCCACCCTCCTCAAGGAGCGCCGCATGCAGATCAAGGGCGTGCTCCGCGATCAGCACATCATCGCTGGCATCGGTAACGCCTACTCCGACGAGGTGCTGCACGCCGCGAAGATGTCCCCGTTCAAGCTGGCGTCCAGCTTCACCCCGCAGGATGTGGCAACGTTGCATGCCGCGATCGTAAGCACGTTGCGGGATGCGGTGGAGCGCTCGGCCGGGCTGGCGGCGGCCGACCTCAAGGGCGAGAAGAAGACCGGACTGCGGGTGCACGGCAAGGCCGGGCAGCCGTGCCCGGTGTGCGGTGACACCATCCGCGAGGTCTCTTTCGCCGATTCCGCGCTGCAGTACTGTCCAACCTGCCAGACAGGCGGCAAGCCGCTCGCCGACCGTCGCCTGTCCCGGCTGCTCAAGTAGGGCAGGGTCGTCCCGCCAGCCTGGGGGGCACCGCCGGGGACCCCAGGCCTCCGGCTTGGCGCTGGGGTCCACACCGCCAGGCCTATTGATGCCGGGAAGTTAAGGCGCTGCGCCGGCAGGCTGGGGCTGGCCCCGGGGCGGGTAGCAGGCCCGGTTGCGTGACCGCTTCCCCGCCCGGAGGAGGCGTTATGCCCGAAATGCCAGAATGTCAAGTTCAGGCATTTCGGGCATAACGCTTAACGGGGAGGAAAATACCGGTCAGGGACGGCCCCTTCTTTCCCGTTAACGTTGCCGGCCGCCCGGGGAGCACCGTGCTCGGGACGCGCGGTCGCGGCCGCC
>JASHPP010000071.1 GCA_030038035.1 Trebonia sp. | reverse complement strand
TTGTTTCCACGCAGGAGGCGTTCGTCTTGGGCACGGCGCCGTGCTCGCACGCCCCGTGCACGTCGATCGTGCGCACGCTGAACCGGGGCGCGAGCTGGGTCGGGCTGCCCGCACCCGTCGTGCCGCTTGGGCAGGCATCCGCAAGCACAGGGGCGGCCGTGTGGGGCATCCGCTTCGCCAACCCGCAGGTCGGGTTCGTGTTCGGCAACGGGCTGTGGGAGACGACCGACGGCGGTGAGCAGTGGACCGCGGTCGCCAGCCCGCAGGGCTCGATACTTGATCTTGAGGTGATCGACAGCCAGGTCCTCGCGCTCACCGCGTCCGGCGGCAGCGCGCAGACCGGCACCTTGTGGCGCCAGCCGCTATCGGGCGGCGCGTGGCAGGCGGTCACGCAGGTCAGCGGCCCGCACACGATCGCGACGCAGGGCCAGGTGGCCGCGGTGCTCGACGGCAGCAGCGTCATCGTCACGGGCAACGGCGGGCTCAGCATCGCCACGTACGCCCTCCCCTGCACCACGCCGGCGGTGGGCACGCCAACGGCGGTCGCGGTGACAAGCCCGGACGGGCTCGCGCTGCTGTGCGCCGGCGGGGCCGCCATGGGGTCGGTGGAAAAGACCGTGTACGTCAGCAGCGACCTCGGGGCGACCTGGGCGAAGGCCGGGACGGCACCACTCGGCGGTGACCCGATCGGCATCTCCGCCGCCAACCCCGACCAGCTCGTGGTCGCCGCGGCAAGCGGCGCGAGCGAGCTGTACTACTCAGGTAACGGCGGCGCGAGCTGGACCACCGCCTATTACGTGGGCGACGGCGGCGCGGGCTTCAACGACCTGGGCTTCACCACCACAAGCGACGGCGTGGTCGTGCACGGGCCGGCGATCAGCGACGCCAACAGCGAGGGACGCCCCGGCCAGCTGCTGCTCACCAGCGACGGCGGCGCGGCCTGGCAGGTCGTGAGCTTCTAGCCGGGCCAGGCGTCGGCGAGCAGCTTGCGCGTGTCGGCGAGCAGTTGGGGCAGCACGCGGGTGCGGCCGACCACCGGCATGAAGTTGGTGTCGCCGCCCCAGCGGGGCACCACGTGCTGGTGCAGGTGCGCGGCGATCCCGGCGCCAGCGACAGAGCCGAGGTTCATCCCGATGTTGAAACCGTGCGGTCCTGACGCTGCGCGCAGCGCCAGGATCGCGCGCCTGGTGTAGTCGCCGAACTCGGCCGCCTCGGCCACGGACAGCTCCGTGTAATCGGCCAGGTGCCGGTACGGGCAGACCAGCACGTGCCCGCTGTTGTACGGGTAGATGTTGAGGATCGCGTACACCAGCGACCCGCGCGCGACGATGAGCGCCTCCTCGTCCGACAGCGTCGGGGCGACGCAGAACGGGCAGCCTTCGTCCGCACCGGGGCCGGCCGGCTTTCCCGCCCCCTGGATGTAGGCGAGCCGGTGCGGAGTCCACAGCCGTCCGAACGCGTCGGGCACGCCGATGGCCAGGCAGGCCTCGGCGGGCAGGTCCGGATTCGGTTCAGGCGGCGAGGGCCGCGAAGGCGGCACCGACGGCCCAGGCGGCACGCTCATACCTGTCGATGCTATCGGTGCCCGCGGGCAGCCGCGCGCGAGTCCGGTCCCCTTTGCCCGCCATGAGCACCGCTCGGGCCGATGCCGCTTTGCCAGCGATGACAGTGCTGCGCCGGCGGGACGAAGTGGTGCCAGAGCCCTGGTAGAGTCAATTATTGCGAAGACTTTTTTATTGAGTAGAGATTTTGCACCTACAGGTGCGAAAAGTCTTAGCGATCATGGTCTGGGGCTCGGAAGTCCCAGATGCGGGTCACGACAAATCACGCGAAGCGCTGCCCGTCGGCGTGTGACCGCTGGGGCCCGCGACGGTTGCCGCCATTCATCATCCCGAACGGTCCGTGGCGGCTCTTCCAGCCCCCGCCAGACGCGGGCCAATGGGCGATTTGTTACGTTCGTCAGAACCTGCCGCCGAAGTGAAGACTCGACCGCCTCGCCGGCCTAGGATCAACGTGTACACCCATTCCGACTGAGGAAACCGATGACCGAATCAGGCCAGCCGGCCGACAACGGGAACACGATCCGCACCGACATCCCGCACCCGGCCCGGGTCTACGACTATTGGCTTGGCGGCAAGGACAATTTCGCCGTCGACAGGGAAACCGCTGAGGCGGTACGCCGGGTCGTTCCCGAGATCGTGGACACGGCGCGCGGCAATCGGCAATTCCTCGCCCGCGCGGTCGGGTTCCTCAGGGACAACGGAATCCGCCAATTTCTCGACATCGGCACCGGGCTTCCCACCAGCCCCAACGTGCATGAGGTCGCGCAAGAGGACCATCCGGACGCCCGTGTCGTTTACGTCGATCATGACCCGGTGGTGTTCTCGCACGCCGAGGCGCTCATGGCGAAGAACAGCACCACGATGGCCGTCCTCGCCGACCTCAGGGACGTCGATACGGTCCTTGCCAAGGCGGGCGAGCTGCTCGACTTCAGCCAGCCGGTCGCGCTCATGCTTATCGGCGTCCTGCACCACATTCCCGACGACGATGACCCGGCAGGCCTCGTCACGCGCTACCTGGCGCCGCTGGTGCCGGGCAGCTACCTTGTCCTGTCGCACGGGACCGGCGAGTTCGGGCCGGAGAAGATGCGGGCGAACTCGGAGATAGCCGCCCGCAGCGGCGCGGTGTTCGTCCCCCGCGGGAAGCCGGCGATCGAGCACATGTTCCACGGGCTGCCGCTGGTCGAGCCAGGGCTTGTGCTCGTCTCCTACTGGCGTCCGGAAGGCGGCCGGCCCCAGTCCAACGCGGACCGGGTCTGGGCGTACGGCGGCGTGGCGACTATCTAGGGATTTTCCCGGAGAAGCAGTAGATGACCCAACAGGACGACCAGGAGCGCCGTGACAGCTGGACGGCGCTGGGCATTCGCACGGACATCCCGCACCCGGCGCGCGTGTACGACTACATGCTCGGCGGCAAGGATAACTTCGCCGCCGACAGGGAGATGGCCGAGGTCGGCCTCACGATCATGCCGGAGATGCGCGACTCCTCGCGGGCCAACCGCGACTTCCTCGTCCGCGCGGTCCGGTTCCTGCGCGAGGAGGGCATCCGCCAGTTTCTCGACATCGGCACCGGGCTTCCCACCAGCCCGAACACGCACGAGATCGCGCAGGAAGGCCACCCGGGCGCCCGCGTTGTCTACGTCGACAACGACCCCGTGGTGTTCCTGCGCGCCGAGGCGCTGATGGCCGACGACGCCGCGACCACCGTGGTCAGGGCGGACCTACGGGATGTCGATGAGGTTCTCGCCGCGGCCGCGGAACTGCTCGACTTCAGCGAGCCGGTCGGGCTGATGTTCGTGGCGGCCTTGCACTGCGTCGTGGACGCAGACGACCCGGCCGGCATCGCCGCGCGCTACCTTGCCGCGCTCGCGCCAGGCAGTTACCTCGTTCTCTCGCACTCCACCGACGAGTTCGCCCCGGAACGGACGCACGCAGCGTCGCAGGCGGCGGCCGAACGCGGTGCGATCTGGATACCCCGCGGCAAGGACGCCATCGCGCGCATGTTCAACGGCAGGCAACTTGTGGAGCCCGGGCTCGTGCTCGTCTCCCACTGGCGGCCGGACGCCGGCGTCCCTGACGCCAACGCGGACCGCGCCTGGACCTACGGCGGGGTGGCGCGAGCCTGACCGCTCGCTGCGCGGCACGCCCGGCGGGGATCAGCGCGCCAGGTCGAGCAGGTCGTCGAGGATGCGGTCGATGGCGGTGAGGGTCATCGTGAGGTGTCCCGCGCCCGGCTCCAGGTGCACCCGGGCGCCGGGGATGTGCGCGGCAAGCCACTGGCCGTGCGCGAACGGGACCATCCGGTCCTGGTCGCCCTGCCAGATCGCGGCACGGCCGGCCACCGCGTCCGGGCTGAACCCCCAGTCAGCCGCGAACGCCAGGTCGTCGTCCCGCCAGCCGGCGATGCCCTCGCGAACCGCGGCGCGGCAGCTCGCCGCGAGCTCGGCGGCGAAGTCGCCGGTCAGCACCTGCGCGTCGGCGCCGGAGATCAGCCCGCCGAGCGCCGCGGCGATCTCGCCTCCCGTGACCTCGCGCAGCGGCTCGGCCTCCCGCTCCAGGTACGGGGTGAGCGCCTCCGCGCCCTGCAGCGCGAAGCCGAACTCGGTGACGTTCTCCGGCCCCATCCCGGCCAGGAAGTCCAGCCCCGCCACCCCGTAGGGTCCCACCCCGGCGATCGACGCGGCGGCCAGGCACCGGCCGGGCAGCAGGGCCGCGCACGCGAGCGAGTGCGGCCCGCCGCCTGACATGCCAATCGACACGAACGCGCCGGCCCCGAGCGCGTCGAGCACCGCGGCCACGTCGGCCGCGACGTCGCGGACCCGGCGTCCGGGCCGCGGCGTCGATCCCTCGTAACCGGGCCGCGCGGTCTCCACGTACCGCAGCCCCCGCTCGCGCGCCGCCGCGGCGACCCTGGTGTCGACGACGAGGCCGCTCGGGGTCCCCCCGTGCACAACGAGCGGGAGACCGTCTTCTGGACCCGTCGTCAGCACGTCGATGTCCCGGCCGTCTGGCAGCGAGACCAGCCGTCGCTCGATCCTCACGCGACCAGCCTAGGCCGCGGGGCCGGTCACTGACCGGGATTGGCGTAGACACGCTCGGGGTGCACGAAGACGGCTGTCCGCCGCTCGGCGAGCATCACCCGGTCGTAGGTCGCGAAGTCCTCGTGCGTGCCGCCCGCCGCGGTGAAGATCTCGCGCAGCAGCAGGCGCAGGCGCTCGGCGCCGACGCCTGGCATCGGGTCATCGGGGCCGGCGAGCTCGGCTCCGCCTTCGGCCGCCGCCCACTGCCAGCCTGCCCTGACCACGACGTTCGCGTACGGCCGGGCCCGCAGGTGATCCAGCTTGCGCGTGCCGCCCCTGATCACCATGCCGACCACGGTCGCGCCGGTGACCGGGTGCGGCAGCACGCCCGCGTTCACCACCGACGACGCGATCGTCCCGTCCGCGCGCAGGGTCGACACCACGACGAGCCCGTGGTCCCCCGCGATCAGCCGCCTGAAATCCTCGATATCCGCCACGGTGACCATTCAACCCGCTGCCGTGAGCTCCTGAGCACCGCGCGGCCCCCACCGCCAGGCGCCGATCCGCGGTCGGCGCGCTGATCGCCCGGGCAGTTCGCCGGGCGCGGAACCTCCCTAGTCACATGAGCCCCTGACGTCCACCTTGCACACTTCTTGCATGGACAAATCGGGCATTCCGGGCGCTAAATGGTCACAGAGTGTGCAAAGTGAAACTGGCGGGGGGCGCGGGCCGTCACGCGCGGTCGTCGCGGCGGCGGGGCTTGGTGGTGCCGGGCTTGCCGTTGCCCGGGGCGCCGGAGTCGTTCAGCAGGCCGGCGTGGCGGAGGGCGTCGGCCATGGCGCTGTTCGGCGCTGCCGCAGAACCGCCGCGGCGGTCGCCGGCGGGAGGGGCATTCTTGCGGTCGGCGCCCGCGCGGGGGGCGGCGGGGCGGCGGCCGGTCCCGTCGCCGGCGGAGGATGGCGGGGCTGGGGAGGCCGGGCGGCGGCCGGTCCCGTCGTTGGCGGAAGATGGCGGGGCTGGGGAGGCGGCACTGTTCGTTCGGGATGAGGATGGGCGAGAACCCCGTGCGGGCCTGCCGCCGCTTGCACCGCCGTCGGCCGGGTCCTGCAGGCGCATGGTCAGCGAGATCCGCTGCCTGGGGATGTCGACCGACAGCACCTTCACCCGGACCACGTCGCCGGGCTTGGCCACCGAGCGGGGGTCGGCGACGTAGCCTGCGGCCATCGCGGACACGTGCACCAGGCCGTCGTGGTGGACTCCGACGTCGACGAACGCGCCGAACGCGGCGACGTTGGTCACCACGCCCTCGAGCACCATGCCGGGCTCGAGGTCGGCCAGCGTGTGCACCCCGTCGGCGAACGTGGCGGTCTGGAACCGCGGGCGCGGGTCGCGGCCCGGCTTTTCCAGCTCGCGCAGGATGTCGCCGACGGTCGGCAGGCCGAACGCGGCGTCGGTGAAGTCGGCCGGGTTCAGGCCGCGCAGGACCGCGGTGTTGCCGATGAGGGCGGGCACGTCGGCGCCGGTCGCGGCGAGGATGCGCCGGACGACCGGGTAGGACTCGGGGTGCACGCCAGAGGAGTCGAGGGGGTCGTCGCCGCCGCGGATGCGCAGGAACCCGGCGCACTGCTCGAACGCCTTGGGGCCGAGCCGCGGCACGTCCAGCAGCTGCTGGCGGGTCGTGAAGGGGCCGGCGGCGTCTCGGCGCGCGAGGATCGCCCCGGCCAGGCCGTCGGTGATGCCGGACACCCTGGCGAGCAGCGGGCGGGAGGCGGTGTTCACGTCGACGCCGACGGCGTTCACGCAGTCCTCGACCACGGCGTCCAGTGATCGTTCCAGCTTGGTGCCGGTGACGTCGTGCTGGTACTGGCCGACGCCGATCGACTTGGGGTCGATCTTGACGAGTTCGGCCAGCGGGTCCTGCAGCCGCCGGGCGATCGAGACGGCGCCGCGCAGCGAGACGTCGAGTCCGGGGAGCTCGGTCGAGGCGTACGCGGAGGCCGAGTAGACGCTGGCGCCGGCCTCGGAGACGACGACCCTGGTGAGGTTCAGGCCCGGGTTGGCCGTGATGAGGTCGCCGGCGAGCTTGTCGGTCTCGCGGGACGCGGTGCCGTTGCCGATCGCGATCAGCTCGACCTGGTGCTGCCTGGCCAGCTGGGCGAGGATGCGCAGCGACTCGTCCCACTTGTGGTGCGGGACGTGCGGGTAGATCGTGTGCGTCGCGGTGACCTTGCCGGTCTGGTCGACCACCGCGACCTTGACGCCGGTCCGGTAGCCGGGGTCGAGGCCCATCGTGGCGCGCTGGCCGGCCGGGGCGGCCAGCAGCAGGTCCCTGACGTTGGCGGCGAACACGTCCACCGCTTCGGCCTCGGCCGCCTGCCACAACCGCATCCGCAGGTCGATGCCCAGGTGCACCAGGATGCGGGTGCGCCACGCCCAGTGGACGGTGTCGGCGAGCCAGCGGTCGGCCGGGCGGCCCCTGTCCGCGATCCCGAAGCGCTCGGCGATCGGCCGCTCGTAACTGTCCCCAAGCTCGTCGCCGGGGTCGAGGGCGAGGTCGAGGATGTCCTCCTTTTCTGCGCGGAACATCGCGAGCACGCGGTGCGCCTTGAGCCGGCCGAAGGGTTCGGTGAAGTCGAAGTAGTCCGCGTACTTGCTTCCTTCGTCTTCCTTGCCCGCGCGGACCTTGGCCGTGAGGCTGCCCCGGCCCCACATGCGCTCGCGGAGCCGGCCGATGAGGTCGGCGTCTTCGGCGAACCGCTCGATGAGGATCGCGCGGGCGCCGTCGAGGGCGGCGGCGGTGTCGGCGACGTTCCCGCCGAGGTAGCCGGCGGCCGCGGCGGCCGGGTCCGTTTCCGGGCTGGCGAGCAGCAGGCCGACCAGCGGCTCGAGGCCGTTCTCGCGGGCGATCTGCGCCTTGGTCCTGCGCTTTGGCTTGTAGGGGAGGTAGAGGTCCTCAAGCCGCGCCTTGGTGTCCGCGTCGTTGAGCTGCGCCGCGAGCTCGCCGGTGAGCTTGCCCTGCTCGGCGATGGAGGCGAGGATCGCGTCGCGCCGCTCGTCCAGCTCGCGCAGGTAGCGCAGCCGCTCCTCAAGGGTTCTCAGCTGGGCGTCGTCGAGCGCCCCTGTCGCTTCCTTGCGGTAGCGGGCGATGAAAGGGACCGTGGCGCCGCCGTCGAGCAGCTCGACGGCGGCGGCGACCTGGCCGTCGCGGACGCCGAGTTCGGCGGCGATCCGCGCGATCGTGTGCTCGGTCATGATCGCAGGCGCGGCATCGGACCGGTCTGCAGGCGCGGCATGGGACCTGTGGCCGGGCCGAACCGCAGGACGGCGCGCTCGCCGATCAGCTCATAGCCGAGCCGCGGCGCCAGCCGCTCCGACCTGTTCGTCTCGGTGATGAGCACGACCTCGCTGGCACCGTCGGCCAGCGAGGCGCGGCTGGCGGCGAGCATCACCGCGGACGCGTAGCCGTTGTGCCGGCTGTCCGGCGGGGTGTACACCATGCTGAGCCGCACCGCCTGGGCCACCAGCCTGGTGAGCGCGGCCATCGCCACCGGGGCGCCGGCGACCTCCCAGAAGACCGCGCCGCCGTAGCCGAGCAGGTCTTCGGCGGTGGCCGCGGGCGCTGCGGCCAGCTCCCCCACCTCCGCCCCGAACGCCCGCAGCCACTCCACGAGCAGCGCGCGGTCCGTCTCGGTCGCGACCCGGTACCGTCCCGCCGGCCCCGCGTGGTCGGGCACGGTCCCGGCCAGCCGGTACACCCGGCTGCGGCGGTGCACCCGCACGGCCACGCCTGCCCGCTGGCTCCACGCGGCCG
>JASHPP010000554.1 GCA_030038035.1 Trebonia sp. | reverse complement strand
AGGCGCAGCGCCGGGTGCTGCTGCGGATCAGCATCGGCAAGGCCGGCCCGGACGTCAGCGGGTGATCAGATGAGCGGCGGCCGGAACTGGTAGCCGACCCGGTATTCGGTGACGAGGTACCTGCCGTAGGCCGGGCCGAGCTTGTGCCGCAGCCGGCTGACGTGCACGTCGACGGTGCGGCTGTCGGCGGAGAAGTCGCGCTGCCACACCCGCCGTACCAGGTCGGTCCTGGTGAACACGGTCGACGGGTGCGCGCTGAGGAAGGCCAGCAGCTCGAACTCCTGGAACGTGAGCGTGACCTCCGCCCCGTCCACCCAGACCCGGCGCTGGTCGTGGTCGAGCAGCAGCCCGGTACGGCCGTTCGCGGCCTCCGGCGAGCCGGGCTCGTCCGGCAGGCCCAGCGCCCCCACCGCGTTCACCGGGTAGCCGACGATCGCGAGCGACGTCCCTGTCCCCGGGATCGGGACGACCGCGAGCAGGGTCCCGTCCGCGCCGGCCGGCGACGGCGAGGCCGCGGGCTCATACGGCGGGGCCTCCATGCCGCCGAGCAGTCGGGTTCCTATCTGCACGTCCTCCGCCACCTCCATCCGCGCGCTTGCCCAGTATAGCCTAGTAAATAGATCGTTTTTGTCAAGAAATTACGATGCAAAACCACGGAAAAAACTGTGAACAACATGCTAGCGAGCCGGCGTCGTCCAGCCGCCAGGTCCGTCGGGAAGCTCGGCGCCGTACCAGTATTCGATCAGCCGACGGGCGATCGAGGACGTCGGCGCGATGCCGAGCTCGCCCGCCTCAAGGCCGGCCAGCAGCTCCGGGCGGGTGAACCAGTGCGCCTCGCCGATCTCCTCGGCGTCGACCACGATCTGCTGCCCGGCCATGGCGACGGCCTGGAACCCGAGCATCAGGCTGCGCGGCATCGGCCACGGCTGGCTGCCCAGGTAGCGGATCTGCCCGACGGCGATCGCGGTCTCCTCGAAGACCTCGCGGGCCACCGCGTGCTCGGCGGACTCACCGGTCTCGACGAACCCGGCGAGCACCGACATCCGGCGCTGCGGCCAGGCCAGGTTCCTGGCCAGCAGGCACCGGTCGTCCGGGTCGGTGACCAGCACGATCATCGCGGGATCGACCCGCGGGAAGTGCTCGGTCCCGTCCTTCGGGCAGGTCGTCAGGTGCCCCGCCGGGGCAGGCACGGTCGGGGTGCCGCACTGCGGGCAGTGGGTGTGGCTCTCGTGCCAGTTCGCCAGGGCCACCGCGTGGGTGAACAGCCCGGCGTCCCGGTCGCTGAGCACCGCGCCCAACTGCCGCAGCGACATGGGCTTGGCGTCGGGGGGGAGCGGGGGGGTCGTCCCCCCCGGAGCCAGCAGAGCCTCTTCTGAACGAGCCGTGGCGGCTGCCGCGAGCACGCCACTCACCCCGAAGTAGGCGACGTCGTTCTCATCCACGCCCAGCAGGAACCTGGTGCCTTCCGGCGCGTCGCCCGGCGGCACGAAGACCAGCTCCGGCTGGTCACCGTCGAACCGGACGAGCGCCTGGGAGTCGCTGACCACGAGCACCCGGGTGCGCGGATTCGCCCACGCGGCCGCCACCCACGCGGCGTCGCCGCGCAGGTGCGTCGCCCGGTCGACCGCGGAGCGCGCGAGAGCGAGGCGGCCTAGCGGGCCGGCCTCGAAGGGTTCTGTGCCTGCGGGGACGCTTACCACGGGTCGGTCCCCGCGCCTGCCGCGAGCTCTCCCCACAGGTAGGCCGCCGCTTCCGCGCCCCGCAGCAGCCTGGAAAGGTCCACATACTCATTGGGTGCGTGAATGCGGTCCGCGTCAAGCCCTACCGCCAGGAAGGCGAGCGGCGCGCCGAGGATGCCGGCGAGGTCCGCCTCGGGGCCGCTGCCGCCCTCCCTGGTGAACAGCACCTCCCGGCCGAACGCGCGCTCCATCGCCCGGCGTGTCGCGGCCACAGCAGGTGAGTCGATCGGCGACCTGCACGGGCGTACTCCGTGTCCGGCGGTGACAGTCGCCACGAGTCCGTTCGGAGTAAAGGTCTTGATGTACTCCCGAAGCGATGTGATGACGGCGGCCGGCTCCTGCGCGGCGACCAGCCGGAACGAGACCTTGGCATGTGCCTGGCCCGGGATGATCGTCTTCGGCCCCGGGCCGGTGTGCCCGCCCCAGACGCCGTTGACCTCGGCGGTCGGCCGGGCCCAGATCCGCTCAAGCGTGGTGTAGCCGGCCTCGCCGTACGTCGCGCCGCTGTCGCCGGCGCCGGTCAGCCACTCCCTCTCGCCGAACGGCAGCCTCGCGAGCAGGTCCCGCTCGGCGTCCGACAGCGGGATCACGTCGTCGTAGAAGCCCGGCAGCGTCACCCGGCCGTCCGCGTCGTGCAGCCCGGCGAGCAGCGCCGCCAGCGCGTGCAGCGGGTTGGGCACGCCGCCGCCAAACGAGCCCGAGTGCAGGTCGTGCGACGGCCCGGTCAGGGTGATCTCGGCGTCCACCAGGCCGCGCGTTCCCGTGCAGATCGACGGGACGTCCGCCGCCCACATCGTGGTGTCGCTGACCACGATCACGTCGGGGCGCAGCCGGTCCCTGCGGTCGGTGAGGAGCCCGGCGAAGTTCGGCGAACCCGACTCTTCCTCGCCCTCGATCAGCATCGTGATCGATACCGGCGGCGCGGTCGCACCGGACGCCGCGAGGCAGGCGCGCACGCCGAGCGCGTGGAACAGCACCTGGCCCTTGTCGTCGGAGGCGCCGCGGCCGTATATTTTCCCGTCTCGTTCGGCCGGCTCGAACGGCTCGTAGTCCCAGCCGTCGGCGAGCTCGGCCGGCTGCACGTCGTGGTGGCCGTACACGAGCACGTGCGGCGCGTCCTCGCCGTCGGCGGGCCAGTGCGCGTAGACGGCGGGCAGGCCCGCGGTCTCCCACACGTCCGCGACGGGGAAGCCGGTCTTGCCCAGGTAAGCGGCGAGCCACTCGGCTGACCGGCGCACGTCGCCGTGGCGGGCCGGGTCGGCCGACACCGATGGAATCGCCAGCCACTCCTGCAGCGCGGCGGCGAACTCGGCCGCGTTCGCCTCAACAAACTCCCGGATGTTCATGGGAACCTAACGTACCGGTTCGAACGCGTCCCCTTTGCCCAATAGGCCCGCTGACGGGATCGACACCGTCCGGCCGGGGCGGCTGGTCACCCAGCCGACGCGGACCGCGTCCTCGCCGACGTCCTTCAGCGCCTCGAGCGCGGCCGGCTGGTCGGACTTGGACACGACGACGCAGAACCCGATTCCCATGTTGAACGTCGCGTACATGGTGGCCGGCGGGATCTCGCCCCGGTCGGCGATCAGCGCGAATATCTCCGGCACCGGAACGATCGCGTCCAGCTCGTAGGACACGTCGGCCGCGAGCCTGGCGAGATTGAGCAGCCCGCCGCCGGAGATGTGCGCCATGCCGCGCGGGGTGATGCCCGCCGCCCACAGCGCCTCCGCCGCCTTCACGTACACCCGGGTCGGCTGCAGCAGCGCGTCCGCCAGCCGGCGGCCGCTGCCCGGTACCGGGTCCGACAGCGACATGCCGCCCGTGCGGAACAGCGCGTGCCTGGCGAGGGAGTAACCGTTGCTGTGCAGCCCGGAGCTCGGCAGCCCGAGCACCACGTCACCCGGCCGGGCCGCGCTGCCGTCCACGGCCTCCCGCCAGGCCGGCTGGCTGCCCAGGACCCGGCCTGCCTCCTCGCTCAGCCGCGACTGCCGCGGCGCCTGCGTGGGGGCCCCGACCGGGGCCTGGAACGGCGGGAGCGCGCCGATCGCCGTGCCCACCAGATCGAGCATCGGGCCGCCGCCTGCCGAGTCCGCGAGCATCTCCCCGACCTGCGCGATCTCGCCGCCGGGGATCGCGATGCCGGCTAGTTCCGCGCCGAGGAACAGGCCGCGGGCTACCTCGTCGAGCACGCCCTCGTCGATCCGGTCCGTGGCGATGTAGTCGAGCAGCGCGAGCGGTACCGCGCCGACGCAGATCAGGTCGTTGACGTTGTTCGCCACGCAGTCGATCCCGATCGGCTCCCAGCGGTTCGCCTCGCGGGCGAGCATGATCTTGGTGCCCACCCCGTCGGTGGTCAGCGCGAGCGGCGGGCCTGGCGGCACGTGCATGAGCGTCGCGAAGTAGCCGCTGGCCAGCCCGGTGATGGACGTCACCAGCGGGGACCTGACCGTGGTGCGGGCCAGCCACGGGCGCATGACGCGGGCGAACGCGGCCTGCTCGCGCTCCTCGTCCACCCCGGCGGCGGCGTAGGCAGACGGCGTGCGTTGTTCTGGCGGCGTCGCGTTCATGGACGCCAGAGTAACGGATCGTCCTGGTCACCCTCGGTGAGGCTCGGTGCCTCGGTGCGGCTCGGTGCCTCGGTGTCCCCGCTGAGGCCGGGATGCTTGCCCCGCGGGCTCCCGGCACGCGAGGCTGAGCGTTGTACGAGGCAACACGAATGCGAAGGGGAACTGGTCATGGCCAACGAGTTCTGGCGCGAGCTGAAGCCGGTCGCGGAGGTATTCCGGCCAGGCGCGGCACCCGAGGCGTACATCCACGACGCGGCCACGCTGGACGAGCGATGGTACGCGCCGCTGTCGCCGACCGCGGGAAGCCGGCCGCTGTTCATCTCCCCCAGCCAGAACCGCTGGTGCGACGTGCTGTACTGCCGCAGCGCCGGGATGGTGAACCGGCACTATCACCCCCAGCAGGTCTTCGCCTACACGATCTCGGGCAAGTGGGGCTACCTCGAGCATGACTGGGTGGCCACGAAGGGCGACTGGATCTACGAAGCGCCGGGCGAGGCGCACACGCTCGTCGCGTACGAGTCGGACGAGCCGATGATGGTCACCTTCAACGTGACCGGCCCGCTGATCTGGCTGGACGAGAACGGCGAGCCGAACGGCACGTTCGACGTCTTCGACTACATCAAGCTGTGCCGCGACCACTACGAGAAGGTCGGCATCGGCGCGGACTACATCGACAGGCTGTTCCGCTAGCCTGGGCCCATGCTTGTCGCGTTCTCGGTAACCCCGCTCGGCGCCGGCGAAGACGTCGGCGAGATCGTCGCGGAGGCGGTCCGGGTGGTCCGTGCGAGCGGGCTGCCGAACAAGACCGACGCGATGTTCACCACGGTGGAGGGCGACGGACGAGGTCATGGCCGTGGTCAAGGAGGCGGTGGACGCGGTCGCCGCGAGGGCGCCCCGGGTCAGCCTCGTGCTCAAGGCCGACCTGCGCCCCGGCGTGACGGGCGCGCTCACCGGCAAGGTGGAGTCGGTCGAGCGCTACCTGCGGTCCTGAGCGCTCCGAAACGGATAATTCACCCATCTCGGGCGGCCCGGCCGCCGAGGGGAACGACATGTGGCGCAAATTGATTGTACAAAAGGTGCAAATCGGACGCGAAAGCATACAGATTGCGCCACATGTCGGCTGGCGGCTCAGCCTGCCTGGTCGGTCAGCGGCACCCGGTCGATGAGCGCGACAAGGCCGGCCTCGTCGAGCAGGTCGGCCGGGCGGACCGTCAGGTCGTGGCGCACGTAGTAGAAGGCGGCGCGCACCCGGTCCTGGGCGACGTCGGCGAGTGCCGCCCAGGCCAGCCGGTACGCGGCCAGCTGCACCGCGACCGCGTCGAACTCGGCCTGCGTGCGCGGGGGCTGCCCGGTCTTCCAGTCCACCACGTCGAATCCGCCGTCCGGATCGGCGAACACCGCGTCGATGCGCCCCCGCACCTGCCGGTCCCCGACCAGCATGTCGAACGGAACCTCGACCTCGCGGGGCCAGCGGCCGCCCCACTCGCCGGCCTCAAACCGCGCCCGCAGCTCGATCAGCTCCGCGTCGGACTCGTCCGGCTCCGCGAACAGGTCGTCGTCTTCGATCAGCCGCTGCTGCCCGAACCGCTCCTCGAGCCAGCGGTGGAATTCCGTACCGCGGCGTGCCTGCCTGGCCGGCGGGCGCGGCATCGGGCGGCGCACCTGCCGGGCCAGCTCGTCCGGATCACGGGCCAGCGCGACCAGCGCGGACACCGACAGCCGGGCAGGCAGCGGCACGGGCACGGGCCCATCGCGGTGCCGGTACCGAGCACGCTCGGCGAGCAGCAGCCCGGCGTCGAGTTCCCACGCCGCGATCAGCTCCCGCTCGGCCGCGGTGAGCCCGGTCTCCGGCTCGTCCGCCTCGTCCGCGTCGTCCTCGTCGGCGACTTGGCCGGGTTCCCAGGCCCGGGCCCGCCGCGCGGCCTCGACCAGCTGGTCGGCCGAGCTGACCGCCTCGTAGTACCGCCCGGCGCGCGTCCCCGGCCAGTCCGCCTCGTCCACGTCGGCGAGCAGCGGGTTCTCCGCGTCCTGCGGCGGCTGGTCCGCCCAGCCGCGCACCGTCCCGGCGCCGGCCTCGCAGGCCGCGCGCACCTCGGTGAGGAACACGGAAGGGCCGAGCGGCGCGGTGCCCTCGCCCCACCAGTACCCCGAGCAGCCGAGCCAGAACGCGGCGCGGGTGGCTGCGACGTACGCAAGCCGGCGTTCCTCGGCGAGGTCGCGCGCGCCGCACGCGTCGGCGAACGCGGTCAGCGACTCGGCGTCAAGCCCGTTCAGGGCCGGCAGATCGGCGGCGTCGCCGCGCAGGCTGAACGGGATCAGCCGCGGGTTGTCCGTCCACTTGGTGGAGACCCGCGGCCGGGCCGGGAACACCTGCGCCCGCTCCCCCGCCGCCAGCCCGGGCACGAACACGGCAGGCCACTGCAGTCCCTTGGCGGCGTGGACGGTGAGCAGCTTGACCGTGTCGGCCTCGCCGACCCGCCCCGTCTCCAGGCCGAACTCCTCTTGCTGGGCGGCGGCGAGGTAGGCGAGGAACGCGCCGAGCGTGGGCTCCGGCTGCTCGCCGGCGAACGTCGCGGCCACGTCGGCGAACGCGTCTAGGTCGGAACGCGCGGCGCTCAGGTCACCGCCGGGCCGGGCGGCGACCTCGATGTCCAGGCTGAGCGTGCGCTCGATCTCGGCGATGAGGTCGGCGAGCGGCCGCCCGACGTGCTCGCGCAGCCGCCGCGTCTCGGCGGCGAGCGCGCGCAGCCGGGCGTACCCGGCGGCGGAGTAGCGAGCCCTGTCGCCGAGGTCGTCGAGCGCCTCCACCAGCGAGCCGGTCTCCGCCGTCAGGTCGGTGACCGCCTCGGCGAGCGCGTCAGCGGTGCCCTCGCCTGCCGCTGCTGACGATTCGTTCCGGGTTTCTGCCGTTATGACAGCAGAAACCGGGGACGAATCCGCGGCATCGCCGTCGGCGCCGACGGCCAGGTCCCGAGCGCGGCGGCCGAGGGCCACCAAGTCGCGCGGGCCGATCCGCCAGCGCGGCCCGGTCAGCAGCCGGGCCAGCGCGTCCGACGCGGCGGGATCGTGCAGCACCCGCAGCGTCGCCACCACGTCCTGCACCTCGGGGACGCTCAGCAGCCCGCCGAGCCCGACCACCTCGACCGGGATGCCGCGCATTTCCAGCGCACGGCGCAGCGGCACGAACTGGGACCGTTTCCTGCACAGCACCGCGATGTCCGCGGGCCGCACCCCGGCGGCCCTGCCGTCCGGCCACGGCTGCCCGTCCGGCGCGGACCCTGCGGGCAGCGCCAGCAGCGCGGCCGCCTGCCCGGCCACCCACTCCGCCTCGTCGGTGACGGTGGGCAGCAGCCCGCAGCAGACATGGCCCCGGTTGCCCCGGTCCGGCGCGGGCACCAGGACCGGCACGTCCGGCGCCTGCGCCCGCAGCCGCGCCTGGAGCACGGCGGCCGCGTCAAGCACCCGGCCCGCGTTGCGGAAGCTCGTGGACAGCAGGCGCACCGGCGCGTCCGCCCCGGAGCTGGCGCGGAAGTCCGTGGCGAACCGCCGCAGGTTGCCCGCGCTCGCACCGCGCCAGCCGTAGATCGACTGGCACGGGTCGCCCACCGCGGTCACCGGGTGCCCGCCGCCGAACAGGGCACGCAGCAGCGTGAGCTGGGCGTGGCTGGTGTCCTGGTACTCGTCGAGCAGCACCGCCTGGTAGCGGCCGCGCTCGGCGACCCCGACTTCTGGATGCCGGGACGCGATCCGCGCCGCGAGCGCGACCTGGTCCCCATGGTCGAGCACCTCGTGGGCCGCCTTGGCCGCGGCGTACCGGCTGACGAGCGGCAGCAGCTGTTCGCGGGCCCGCTGCGATTCGACGATCCTCTTGACGCCAGCCGGGATTCGGCCGGGCAGCACGGCCTGCCGTGCGGCGAGCCACTCGCCCACGGCCGTCACGTCGGCTGGCTCCCGCAGGTGCTCCGCGAGCTCCCCGGCCAGCTGCAGCACCGCCGCGGTGACGGTCTGCGGGGTCCACCCGACCTCGTCCATCGGGCCGTCGTAGGCGGCCACGATCAAGGCCGCGAGCTGCCACGACAGGGCGGGCGTGATCAGCCGCATGGACGGCTCAAGGCCCTCCCTGAGCGCGTGGTCGCTGACCAGCCGCCCGGCGTACGCGTGGTAGGTGCAGATCACGGGCTCGCCCTGGTCATCCGTTTCGTCGCCATTGCCGGCCAGGTCGGCCCGGCGCAGCCGGTCCAGCCGGGAACGGACGCGGTCGGCGAGTTCCGCGGCGGCCTTCCTGGTGAACGTCAGGCCGAGCACCCGGTCCGGGCGCACCATCCCGTTGGCGACCAGCCACACCAGCCGCGCCGCCATCGTCTCGCTCTTGCCGGACCCGGCGCCCGCGATCACCGCAACCGGGCCGGGCGGCGCGCCGATCACCGCGGCCTGCTCCGGCGTCGGCTCAGGCAGCCGCAGCACCCGCGCCAGCTGCGCGGGGGTGTACGCCGCGCGCGGTGCCCGCTCGTCCGGTTGCGTCACAAGGCCATTCCAGCAGACGCCACCGACATTCCGCCCGTCAGGCGAGCCTCCTCCAGTTCGTGCCCGCTACGCGGGCGATACAGCAATGCGCCTCGTGGCGCACGTGCGTCACTTTGTAGGGGGGCGAGATCACCTTTGGGTCTGGGCCGGGCGGTTCGTGTCTGAGTGTGTGCGGACTGCTCCAGATGGCTTCCCAGGTGCTGCCAGGCTCGCGACAGCGCACGGCGACGATGGCGTCCGCGTCGGAGATGGTCCAGCATGCCTGCCTGCTTGAGGCGCTGCCCGATGACGCCCCCCATCAGCGACGTAGCCACGTGAGCGCCGACATGCCATGTCGGCAGGTAGCCAGCTTCACCGGCCGGGCCGCAGATAGCCGACACGGCCGACGCGGCCCAGACATTCGTCGCGCCGTTCATGCGCGGCCAGGATGACCTGGATCAAACCCTCGTTCCCGGTCACGGGACATCACCCGCTGACGCGCCGGCCCACGGCTCGAAGTTCAAGGGACCCGGGTCGAGCTCGACGATGAACGCCCCAAACTCAACATTCCTGAGGGAGAACCGCCGGTGAGGATTGGGTCCCGCCGACAGGCAATACACACCGCGGCGACCACTGCCGATGTCTGCCTCCCCGACCATGGCGGGTAATGCCATCGAGATCTCCCCGAACCCGAGGACCAGGCCCTGCGCGTCCTCCTGCCCTATGTAGGGCAGCGCAAAGCCATCACCTACGGCCCGATCCGCGCCAGCTTCGGCAAGAGAATCTGGTCCCAATCCTGGCCCGCTGCGCACGCTACGCTGGCAGCCGGGCCAGCGCCTTCTTCGCTTCACGCCGGACAAGGCTCCGCGGGTGATCCAGCAGCCGCTCGACCGCGGGACGCACGCCGGACGGCTCAAGCCTGCCGA
>JASHPP010000553.1 GCA_030038035.1 Trebonia sp. | reverse complement strand
CGGGGGAGTTGGCCATCAGCATCGCGCCGCCCATGGCCTGGATGACGCGGAAGCCGATCAGCCACAGCGCACCGGCCGGGCCGGTCAGCGGGTCGAACGGGAGAAACAGCGCGCCGAGCCCGAAGACAGCGAAGCCGAGGTTGTACATCCGCACCCGGCCGTAGATGTCGCCGAGGCGGCCGAGCGTGACCACCAGCACGGCCGACACGACCAGGTACCCCATCAGCATCCAGAGCAGGTAGCTGACGTTTCCCGGGGTCAGCGGGTCCAGCTTGATCCCGCGGAAGATCGCGGGCAGCGAGATGATCACGATGGAGGCGTTGACCGTGGCCGACAGCATGCCCAGCGTGGTGTTGGACAGCGCGATCCACTTGTAGTGCGGACCGGGCGCACGGCGAGCCCGGACGGGCGAGCCTGCCACGTCAGAATTGACCGTCATGGGCGGATGTGCTCCCCACCTGAGTTCTCAACCGGTATTTGCTTGCCCTGAACTAACAATGACTTACCGGACCGGAATCCGCATCCGCGCCCCCCTGTGGTCACGTCGGGCGCCCACGTCAGGCGGTCACGTCGATGCCGTAGCGGCTGGCGAGTTCGGCGACGGCGAGCGCGCGGCCGGTGAGGGTCATCAGCTGGGGGTCGGCGGCAAGCGCGGTGATGGCCCGGCCGACGCCTGCTGGGGACTGCGAGCCGTTCAGGTCCAGGTGCTCGGCGTAGCGCAGGACGGTCTCGGTGCGCACCCAGCCGGGGTGCACGGCGACCGAGGCGACGCGGTGCTCGCGCAGCTGCGCCGCGGCGGCCTGGGCGAGGCGGTCGTCTGCGGCCTTGGCCATCGCGTACGCCGGGCCGCCCGGGGCGCCCGGGGCGCCCGGGGCGCCCGCGTGCTGCCCGGAGCCGGGGATCGCCATCGACACGGTCACCGCCAGGCTGCCTGGCGCGGCGATCAGCAGCGGCGCGGACCGGGCCAGTGCCACGTAGTGCGCCCGCACCCCGCTGGCGAACATCGCGTCGAACAGCTCGACCGGCTGCTGCCACATGGGCGCGTTCCACTCATCCCGTGCTCCAACGGCGAGCCGTTCGTAGCCGCCCCAGGCGTTGTTGACAAGCAGGTCCAGGCGGCCGTGCGCGGCGGCGATCCGCGCGGCGACCGCGGTGACGGCCGTGTCGTCGCGGTGGTCGCAGGGCACGGGAACACCGAGGCCGCCGGCCGCGGTGACCGCGGCGGCGCAGTCCTCCACGGTGCCGGGAAGCCCGGTGGTGCGCGCGGCCGCGGTCGAGCGGGCGGTGACGTAGACGGTCCAGCCCGCGCCGCCAAGCGCGGCGGCGACGCCGCGCCCGATGCCGCGGGACGCCCCCGTCACCCAGGCCACCCGCCGCTCGCCCCGGTCCCCCGGATCAGGCACGTTAGCCGCTAACTGTCGGCTGCCGGCAGCCCCGGCGCCTGGCTGGCCGGGCCGATCTGGGCCTTCAGCGCGGCAAGCTGGCGGTCGACGTCGGCGGACGCCCCGGCCTCGTCGAGTTCCTTCTGGATGTCGTCGGTGCTGCCGCCGACGTCCTCGAGCACGCCGGACTGCAGCAGCTCGTCCAGGGCGCCGGCCCGCGCCTGCATGGTGGCGATCTTGTCCTGCGCGCGCTGCAGCGCCGCGCCCGAGTCGCCCAGCGTGGTGGAGATCCCGGCGACGCTCTCGTTCACCGAGGTCATCGCGCTGGCCGCGGTGTACTGGGCCTTCAGCGTCTCCTTCTGCGTACGGAACTGGTTGACCCGCTGCTGCAGCGCCGCCAGCGTCTGCTCGAGCTTCTCCTCTTCCTCGTTGAGCTGCTGGTGCTGCGATTCCATGCCGTCGATCTGGGCCTGCGCCGCGGCCTTGCGCTGCAGCGCCTCGCGGGCCAGGTCCTCCTTGCCGACCGCGAGCGCCGCCTTCGCCTGATCCTGCAGGTGGTCGGCCGAATGCTGGAGCTGCTGCTCCTGCAGCTCGATCTGCTTGCGGGAGGCGGCCACGGTGACCAGGGCCTGACGGACCTTGGTGAGGTGATCGAGCATCTGCTCGTAGGACAGATCCAGCATCTCGTCGGGCTTTTCCGCGGCGTCGAGCGCCTTGTTGGCCTTGGCCGCGAGTATGTCGTGCGCTCTCTGGAAGAGGGTCATCTCGGTCTGCTCCTAGTCGACGATGAGCGGAGCCTGCCGCACCGGTGGACCGACCCCACGGGTGGTGGGCCGCGCTTGCCCACAGATGCTACCGTTTCCCGGCCGGCCCCCCAGGCGTCAGCAGGTCGCAGAAACGGCGGGCGAACAGATAGGCATCCCCCGGCCAGCGCGCGGACAGGTAGCGGCCGTCCAGCACGGTGAACGCCGGGGTGTCATCGGTCGCGGTGCCGCGCGCGGACAGCGTCAGCGGCCCTCGGCGAAACTGCGTGCGCGGGTCGTCCAGGCACGCCTTGACCTCGTCCTCGACGTAGGCGGGGTAGGTGCGGTAGTAGCGGCCGAGCCGCCACCCCGTGACCAGGAAGGCGGTGCGTTCCATGTACTTGGGCAGGCACGTCGTCTGGCACCCGGCCAGGACGCTGCGGCCGGTGGCGGCGTTACGGGTCCGGGCAAGCACTAGCACGCCGTGGCAGATGGCGCCGACCGGCCTGCCCAGCTGCCAGAACCGGCCCACTTGATCGCGCAGCACCGCCGAGCCGAGGTACTGCCGCATCCCCGGGGCGTGGCCGCCCGGCAGCAGCAGCCCGTCGAAGTCGCCCGGGTCCAGGCCGGCCCACGCCGCCGTCGCGGAGAACTCCGGCGCCTTGGTCAGCTCGTCGTACAGGCTCCTGGCGGCGGGCGCCGCGCCCAGCTGGCCGAATAGGACACCGGTCAGCAGCCGGGGATCCGCGGCGGGGACGGTGCCCTCGCGTTCGGTGGCGAAGACGATCTCGTGCCCGGCGTCGCGCAAGATCCGCCACGGCACGGCGACCTCCGTGACGTCGAAGTCCCTGTCGGGCAGCGGCACGAGAACGCGCACCTGCGCATCATCTCACGCGCGTCAGGTGCGGGGGCCGGACGATGTCACAGCCTTGGGTGGTGCCCTGTCTTCAGGGGAAAGCACCACGCGGG
>JASHPP010000552.1 GCA_030038035.1 Trebonia sp. | reverse complement strand
TCGGTCGGGTTCGCCAGGCAGGGCGAGGCCCGCGGCTCCTACGACCGGATGAAGGCGAAGGTCGGCGAGGAGCTGAAGCAGCACTTCAAGCCCGAGTTCCTGAACCGCGTCGACGACATCATCGTGTTCCACCAGCTGGAGCGGGACGAGATCTTCAGCATCGTGGACCTGATGATCGCCAAGGTGGACGAGCGGCTCAAGGACCGCGACATGGGCATCGAGATCCGGCCGACCGCCAAGGACCTGCTCGCCCAGCGCGGCTACGACCCGGTGCTCGGGGCACGGCCGCTGCGGCGCACGATCCAGCGGGAGATCGAGGACAGCCTGTCCGAGAAGATCCTGTTCGGGGAACTGCGCCCAGGGCACATCGTCATCGTCGACACCGAGGGCAGCGGCGACGAGGTGAAGTTCACCTTCACCGGCGTCCCGAAGCCGGAGTCGGTCCCCGACGCGGCGGTGGCGGCGGTCGCGGCGAGCGAGCCGGCCGCGCCAAGCCCGGCGGCGGGCGGTGCGACGCCTACCGAGGGGCCTGGGACCGCGCAGGCGATCGGCTAGCACGACAGCCGTCTATTCGGGTTGGAGCTGCGGCTTTCCGTTGTCACGCGGCCGGGGCGCGTCCCCGGCGCCGATGCCAGCCGACGGCCCGACGATGCGACATGCCCGGTATGCCGGTATCCCGGAACCGGGCATTCCGGACACGGCGATTACCGGGAAACAAAAGACCGGTCAGGGACGCGTCGGTGAGTAACCCGGCATTGCCGGATGCCTGCCCTCCGGTTGCGGCATGGGTGCGCGGCAGGTTCGGCGTCCGGTCGCTGCCGAGGTCTGGGCGGTCATCGTGGCATGCGGTGCGGGCGGGCCGGTCCGGCCTGGTGGGCCGCGTGCCGGGGCTGCCCGGTGGCACCGGGGGCGTGATCTTGCAAAGCAGGGCATTCGGGGCAGGACGGGAGCGGCCCGGTCCGTGACACGCCCGGGACGGCCGGCTAACAAAACGACGCGCCCCAGGGGTGGCATTTTCTTTCCCGTTATCCCGGCCGGGCGCTGCAGGGCGAGCGGCAGGGGCTGGCGTGACGGACGGGAATGGGCCGAGACCGAGGCGATGGGTGGCTGCCGTACCAGCACTCTCGGATCCGCTAGGCGTAACGCGGGCAGCGCGAAGCTGCCGTCCGGCAGCGGGTCGACTAGGCCGTCGGACACCAGGCCGTCGAGCGCCCGGGCGCGCTGGACGTTGTCGGGCCAGACGGCGTCGAAGTGCTGCGATAGCACGGGTCCCGGCGATTCCCTTAGCAGGGCCAGCAGCCTGCCGCGGCACTGGCGGTCGGTGCCTTCGTAGCGCTGAATAGGGCGTTGCGACGCCGATGCGGGCTGGCCTGCGGCTAGCCAGGCGCAGTGCGGCGCGACCGGGCAGTCGGTGCAGCGTGGCCGGGCCGCGGTGCAGGTGAGCGCGCCGAGTTCCATGACGGCGACCGACCAGCGGGCCGCGACGGCCGGGTCGGCGGGCAGCAGCGATTCCGCGAGCCGGTACTCCGCCGCCGACGGCCGCGGACCGGGGAACTGCCGCCCGGACACCAGCCGGGCAAGCACGCGGCGCACGTTGGTGTCAAGCACGGCGTGCCGGCGGCCGAAGGCGAAGGCAGCCACCGCCGCCGCGGTGTAGGCGCCGATCCCGGGCAGCGCGAGCAGTTCCTCCCGGGACGACGGGATCTGCCCGCCGTGCCGCTGCGTCACGATGGCGGCGGTCGCGTGCAGCCGCAGCGCGCGCCGCGGGTAGCCGAGCCGGCCCCATTGCCGCACCGCCTCGCCCGGCGGGTCCGCTGCCAGCGCGGGGGCCGACGGCCACCTGGCGAGCCAGGCGTGGTGGGCGGGCAGCACCCGGCTCACCGGCGTCTGCTGCAGCATTACCTCGCTGACCAGAACCGACCACGGGGTTGCCCGCGGCGCGCGCCACGGCAGGTCGCGCGCGTGCGCCGGATACCACGCCAGCACCGGCTCGAAATAGGGCGATCCCATGCCAGGCATTATCCCCGGCGAGTCGGACGCCGCTGCCGGGCTGCGTGCCGCGGCTCGTGGTCATCTCCTGGAGTCGCGCGGTAGGCGAGGCCGGCTGCGCGGGCCCGCTCGCCTCCGGCGTCTGGGGTACGTTCGAGGCGATCGCCATGAGCGCGGGCCAGTCCAGCCCGGCCAGCAGCGTTAAGCTCCTGCGCTGCCAGCTCCGCCCGTGCCCGGTGACATCGGCGGCGGGGGCCCTCAGCCGCGGAGGGCGGCTGTCAGCGCCGCACGGATATCGTCCACTTCGATGACCTCCATGGTTCCGCCGCCCTGGACGTCGGCCGAGCCCGCGGGCACGATCGCCCTGCGGTAGCCCATCCGCTCCGCCTCGGTGAGCCGCCGCGGCACGCCCGCGACGTTGCGCACCTCACCGGCCAGGCCGACCTCGCCGACCGCGACCACGCCCTGCGGCACCGCGAGGTTGGCAGTCGAGCTGGCCAGCGCCAGCGCCACAGCCAGGTCAACGGAAGGCTCGGTGAGCCGGACCCCGCCGACTGTCGCGGCGTAGACGTCGGTCCTGGCGAGCTTCAATTCGGTGCGGCGCTGCAGCACCGCGAGCACCATGCCGACACGGGAGGCATCGAGCCCGGACGTGACCCTGCGCGGCACGTCGAGCGCGGACGCGGTGACCAGCGCCTGCACTTCGGCGAGGAGCGGGCGGCGGCCCTCCAGGGTCACGGTGACGCAGGTTCCAGGTACCGGCTCACTGTGGCGGGACAGGAACAGCCCGCTGGGGTCGGCGAGCCCGATCAGGCCGTACTCGCCGAGGTCAAAGCAGCCGACCTCGTCGGTCGGGCCGTACCTGTTCTTGACCGCCCGCACCATCCGCAGCCGCGAGTGCCGGTCGCCCTCGAAGTGCAGCACCACGTCGACGATGTGCTCAAGGGTGCGCGGCCCCGCCACCGAGCCGTCCTTGGTCACATGGCCGACCAGGATCGTGGCCATCGCCTGGTCCTTGGCCACCGCGGTCAGCACCGCGGCGACCTCGCGCACCTGGGTGACGCCGCCGGGGACGCCGTCGACGTCGGCGGCCGCGATCGTCTGCACCGAGTCGATGATCAGCAGCCGAGGCCGCACGTTTCCGACGTGGGCGATGATGGCATCCAGGTCCGTTTCCGCGGCGAGGTACAGGTTGTCGTGCACCGCGCCGATCCGGTCCGCGCGGAGCCGGACCTGCGCGGCCGACTCCTCGCCAGTGACGTAGAGCACCGGTCCCGCCGCGGCCAGCAGGGCGCCGGCCTCAAGCAGCAGGGTCGACTTCCCGACGCCGGGCTCGCCGGCCAGCAGCAGCACCGCGCCTGGAACTAGGCCGCCGCCAAGGACCCGGTCCAGCTCGTCCAGGCCGGTTGGCCGGGCGCTCGCCTGCGCCGCGTCGACCTTGCCGATCGGCATCGCCGCCGTGCTCGCGGGGCCGCCGCCCAGCCGCCCGCCAGGGGCGCCTGGGGCCCCTGGGGCGCCGGTGGCGCCGCGGCCGAGCGCCCAGGAGCCTGCGTGGCCCGCCGGCCGGATGCCCGCGCGCACCAGCCGCGGCACGGCCGTCTCCTCGACCGTCCCCCACGCCTGGCACTCACCGCATCGCCCGGTCCACTTCGGCGTCTGCCAGCCGCACTCGGCGCAGCGGAATCCTGCCGTTGACTTGGCCATGCTGGCACCATAGCGGCGGTCCCTGACATTCGGGCCGCGCCGCGCGCATAAGCTGGGTTGTGGCAACAGCACGGCGGGAGGAGAAGCGGTGACCGAGCTACCCGCGATTCCCGTCGCGCTGTCCACCTCGTCTGTCTACCCCGAACGCACCCCCGATGCCTTCGCGGAAGCCGCTCGCCTCGGTTACGACGGCATCGAGATCATGGTGTACGGCGACCCGGTCAGCCAGAGCGGCGACGCGCTGGCGAGGCTTGTCGACTACCACCAGGTGCCGGTGCTCGCCATCCACACGCCGAGCCTGCTGCTCACCCAGCTCGTGTGGGGCAGGGAGCCGTGGGGCAAGCTGCTGCGGGCCAAGGAGCTCGCCGAGCGGCTCGGCGCGAAGGTCGTCGTGTTGCACCCCCCGTTCCGCTGGCAGCGGGAGTACGCGCGCGGGTTCGAGCGGGGGCTGGCGAAGATCGCGGATGAGACCAACGTGATCTTCGCCGTGGAGAACATGTTCCCGATCCGGGCGGGCGCCAGCGAAGTCTCCGGGTATGCGCCGCACTGGGACCCCACCGGCCTTGACGTCCCGTACGTCACGCTCGACTTGTCGCACACGGCGGCCTCGGGGTCGGACGCGATCGTGATGGCGAATACCCTCGGGACCAGGCTGGCGCACGTCCATCTGGCCGACGGCAGCGGCCTGCCCGTAGGCCCGGTGCCCGACGAGCACCTGGTGCCAGGCCGCGGCAGGCAGCCCTGCGCCGAACTGCTGCGCGGGATCGCGGCGACCGGATATCGGGGCATGGTGGTCGCCGAGGTGAACACCCGCCGCGCGGCGACCGTTGACGACCGGCTCGCGGACCTGGCGGAGACGCTGGCGTTCGCCAGGGACCACCTGGCCTCGGTCCCGGCCGTGTGAGACGCCGCCCGGCGGAGCACGGCGGCACGGAGGCACGGAGGCACGGAACGGGAGGCAGAAAACCATGACAGGCACGCTGATCACCGTCGCCGCCACCGGCGCCGAAGCCGACAAGGGGCGGGTCCCCGCCCTTCCGGTGACGCTCGATGAGCTGACAGAAACGGCGGCGCAGTGCCGGCGGGCGGGCGCGGCCGTCATCCACGTGCACATCAGGGACGACGACGCCAAGCCAACCCTCGACGTCGGCCGCCTCAAGGACACGGTAGCCGCGCTGCGGGCCGCGACCGACCTGGTCGTCCAGCTGTCCACCGGCGGCGCGGTCACCGACGGCTTCGACGCGCGGCTGGCCGTGCTCGACGCGGCGCCTGACGCCTGCTCGCTGACCTGCGGGACGGTGAATTTCGGCGACGACGTGTTCGCCAACCCCTGGGGATTCGTCAAGGACCTGTACCTGCTGACCAAGGAGCGCTCAGTGGTGCCCGAGTTCGAGCTCTTCGACTTCGGGCACATCGCCGCGCTGCACCGGCTGCTCGGCGAGTTCGGCCCGCCGGCCGGCGGGCACGTGCACTGCGACCTGGTGATGGGCGTTCCTGGCGGCATGCCGGGCGACGCCGCCACGCTGGTAGCCGCGGTGCAGGCGCTGCCGAACGGCGCCACGTGGTCGGCCACCGGGATCGGCAGGACGACGCTGCCGGTGCTGTTCGGCGCGCTGTCGGCCGGCGGCCACCTGCGAGTCGGCATGGAAGACACGCTCACCTACTCCCGCGGCCGTCCGGTCACCGGCAACGCGGAGCTGGTGCAGCGCGCCGCGGACCTCGCCAGCCTCGCACAGCGCCCCCCGATGACCCCGGCGCAGGCACGCGAATTCCTCGGCATCGGCCCGCCGGCGTAGCCGGCCGCCGGCGGGTGCGCGCCGTTGTTGCCGGTGGGGGCCACCGCGACAACAGGGCTGGCGGCGGGGGAACCAGCGCCAGACCGGGTCCGTGGCGGCCGCGGCCGGGCCGACCGGGCAATCGCGATCAGCCGGGGCGAATCGGACCCATCGGCGGGCTCGCCGGCACGCCGCCCGTCTTGCTAGCTAGGGATTTGCATTTGCAAGCAGGAGGGTTATCATGGGGACATGAGCACAATCGGTGACTACATCCGCCAGCAGCGCGAGCAGGCCAAGATCTCCCTGCGCCAGCTGGCCGACGCCGCAGGCGTCTCCAACCCGTACCTCAGCCAGATCGAGCGCGGGCTGCGCAAGCCCAGCGCGGACATCCTCCAGCAGATCGCCAAGGGACTGCGGATTTCCGCGGAGGCGCTCTACGTGCAGGCCGGCATCCTCGAAGACCGTCCGGCCGACTCCGGCGTCCGTTCGGCGCTGCTTACCGACCCCTCGCTCACCGAACGGCAGAAGCAGGTCCTGATCGAGATCTACGAGTCCTTCCGCCGGGAGGGCAAGCCGACGCCGCCCACCGCCGAGGTGATTTCGGTGGTCCGCGACCATCCCGAGGCAGCACAGGACGCCGCACAGGACACCGACCCCGCCTAGGACAAGGTAGCGTGGACCCGTGGTCGGAATCTTGGGCAACGGAGCGTACGCCCCGCTCACTTACTTCTTCGTGGCGCTGGGGGTGGCGGCGTTCGTCGTGGAGGCCTGGGCCTTCGTCGACGCCATCATCCGGCCGGCCCAGGCGTTCGTCGCGGTAGGCAAGCTGAAGAAGGTGATCTGGCTGATCATCCTCGGCGTCGCCTTCGTGCTCGGGCTGTACACCGCCGTCTACGGCGGCATCGTCGGAATCCTGTCCGTGGCGGCGTTCGTGGCCGCCGCGATCTACCTTGCCGACGTCCGCCCGAAGGTGCGGGACTTCCGCCGCCGCGGCAGTAACAGCAGGACGGGCCCGTACGGCCAATGGTGACCAGCCGCAGATAGTGACCGCCGCCGCAGTCGGCCGTGTCCGTTCGGGCTAATGGATCACGGAGTGGTGACCAGCAGCAGGACCGGTGCGGCGGCCAGCAGGGCGGCGGCGAGCACGATCGCGGCCTGCACCGGACGGGACAGCGGCGGCGGCGGGGCCAGCAGCCGGTTGACCCGCGCGGTGAGCTCGCCTTCGGCCACGGCGAGCGCTCCGGCCGGGGCGCATCCGGCTCCCGCGGTGCCGAACCGCAGCAGCGCGGTTGCCAGCTGCCTGGCCACCAGCCCGCGGACCCGCAGCGCGCGGTCGTCGGCCATCATCTCCACGAGCAGCGCCACGCTCTGGCGCGCCTGTGCGACCACCCGAGAGCGGGGAAAGGCCCGGCGCAGCGAGGTGAACGGAATCAGCACGAGATCGTGCCTGGCGCGCAGGTGTGCTCGTTCGTGGGCGAGCACGGCGGCAAGCTCGGCGGGGGCGAGCAGGTCCAGCGTGCCGGCACTGACGACGATCTTGGACCGGATGCCCGGCAGGCAGTAGGCGGCCGCCGCCGGGTAGTCGATCACGAGCGCGCCGGGCGCCTTGGGATCGCCGTGCGCGAGCAGGGCGAGCAGTTCCCGCTGCCGCCGCCTGGCGCCGATCGCGTCGGCGAAGGCCATCACGAGCACCCAGCAGAGCACGCCAAGCAGGGCGAACCCGGCGGCTAGCATGGCCACCCGCGCGGTGGTGATGAACGGTGACTGGTGCGGGCCAGGCAGCCGCCCGGCCGCCAGCCGGACGGCCAGCGTGGTCAGGCCGCCGACCACGCCCGCCCGCGGCGCGCCCTGCCCGCCGACGCCGACCGCGAGCAGCGCGCCTACCGCGGC